>NZ_JAHXYO010000031.1:0-49536 GCF_019969905.1 Rahnella sp. GSA61A
TGCCTTATCAGCTGAGTTTTAGCGGTGCAGTGTCGGAGATATTACGGTTGTTAATCGGGCTGCCGTGGGCATCAGCGGGAGCCATCCCGGGTCATCTGAAGCATTTTTACAGCAACGCAGCGATGCTCAAACTGCCCTCGAGACGTGAGCGTGAATATGTCAGGGAAGTGAGAGAAAAAAGGTCGAAATATCCCTTAAAAAACAATGCCGGTCACCTTAAGTGACCGGCATTAGACGCAATGCGTCCCTTTAAAATAACCGTAGTACGAAGGCTATCAGTCGCGGAAATTCTTAAACTGGAACGGCTGTCCCAGATCACCGTTGCGGATCAATGCCATTACGGCCTGCAAATCATCACGCGCTTTGCCGGTAACACGGACTTCGTCGCCCTGAACCTGTGCCTGCACTTTAATTTTACTGTCTTTGATCAGCTTGACGATTTTCTTCGCCAGGGCGGATTCAATGCCGGAATGCAGTTTGGCATCAACGCTGTAGGTTTTACCGCTGTGCTCCATCTGCTCAGGAATTTCCAGCGCCCCGCCTTCAATGCCACGTTTGGCTAACTTCTCACGCAGAATATCGACCAGCTGATTTACCTGAAAATCTGATTCGCTGGCCACTTTGATACTCTCGTTTTTTTCATTGAGATCGAAGCTGGCAGGAATGTTGCGGAAATCCCAGCGGGTTTGCAGTTCACGGCTGGCATTTTCCACGGCATTGCGCACTTCCTGCATGTCGATTTCGGAAACAATGTCAAAAGACGGCATAATCGCTTCTCCCTGTAGTTTTTGTGTTGCACGTTATATGGCGTGCATAATACCGCCTTCAACCCCCGATGCCAAACGACAGCAAAGTACCGGACATAAAATGCTCAGAGGGTCAAAAAGTGCAGGTGAAAATGTGATCTACAGCACAAATGTCTATACTAATAAGATAACCGGACAGCAGAATATTCTTTCAACAAACTATTTCATGGCCCTGTTTCGCCACAATTCCCGGGAGGCACAATGAAAATAACAGTATTGGGTTGCGGTGCGCTGGGACAACTTTGGCTTTCGGCCCTCTATCAGCAAGGCCACGACGTTCAGGGCTGGATCCGCATTGCGCAGCCATTTTGTGCCGTTAACGTTATTTCGCCGGAAGGCATTGCTTTTAATCGCAATATGCCTACTAACGACCCGGAACATCTGGCACAAAGCGAATTACTGCTGGTCACGTTGAAAGCGTGGCAGGTTTCCGGCGCAATAAGCACGCTGATGCCGATGCTTAATGATAATTGCGCGATATTACTGCTGCATAATGGCATGGGCACTGTTGATGAATTACCCCCTAACCGTCTGGCGATTTTGCAGGGCGCAACGACCCATGCGGCGCGTCATGAAGGCAACGCAATTGTCCATGTGGCTGCCGGAGCGACGCACATCGGTCCGGTGACTCCGCGCGGTGCGGCGCTGAGTTCACTGGCGGATACGCTGCATAATGCCTTACCGGACGTGGCCTGGCATGACAACATCAAGCCGTCGCTGTGGAATAAGCTGGCGGTGAACTGCGTGATTAATCCGCTGACAGCTTTGTATGATTGCACCAACGGCGACCTGCTGGCGTACGCCGATCAGATTGAGCAAATTAGTCAGGAGGTCGCGCAGGTGATGGCGATTGAAGGCGTCGAAATTCACAGAGAATCTTTGCTCAGCTTCGTCTATCAGGTGATTGAATCCACCTCCGCTAACCATTCGTCGATGCTGCAGGATATCCGCAATCAACGTCATACCGAAATCGATTACATTACCGGCTATGTCCTGCGCCGCGGGCGTAAGTTCGGCCTGACCCTGCCGGTTAATAACCGCTTATTTGAACAGATTAAGAGAAAGGAAAACGATTATGAGCGCATCGGTTCTGGTCTGCCTGGCACCTGGTAGCGAAGAAATAGAAGCCGTTACCGCAATTGACTTGCTGGTGCGGGCGGGCATTAACGTCACGACAGCCAGTGTCGCAGGCGATGGCAACCTGGAAATCCGCTGCTCGCGCGGCGTGCGTATTCTGGCCGATGTCGCACTGGTAGATGTTGCAGATGATGAGCATGACGTGATCGTTCTGCCCGGTGGCCTCGGTGGCGCAACCTGTTTCAGCGAAAGCCCGCTGCTGGTAGAGAAAGTGCGCCAGATGCATGTCAGCGGTAAAATTGTTGCGGCTATCTGCGCCGCACCTGCGCTGGTGCTGGAGTATCACGATTTATTCCCGGTCGGGAATATGACCGGCTTTCCGGGCCTAAAGGATAAGATTGACCCGAATAAATGGTCCGATCGTCGGGTGATTTTCGATCCGCGCGTTAATCTTCTGACCAGTCAGGGGCCGGGCACGTCAATGGAATTTGCCCTGAAAATTATCGATCTGTTGCTGGGCAAAGCCAAAGCAGCGGAAATTGCCGCGCAACTGGTTCTGGCTCCGGGGATTTATAACTACACCGATGAAGGTACCCGGGAGTCGTGATCCGATTACCGCCAGTAAAAAGGGGCTCAGCGATGCTGAACCCCTTTTTTACATCCGGAATATCGTTTACGGACGATAGACTTTCACGTTGTTAAAGCCCTGTTCTTTCAGATACAACGCCTGTAAACGACTCATCACGCCACGGTCGCAATACAACAGATAGGTTTTGTTCTGATCCAGATCGCCAAACTGAGTGGCCAGTTTGTAGAACGCCAGCGGCTTCACTTCAACGTTTTCCAGTGCCAGCGGCTGGGCTTCCACTTCATCCGGTGCCCGGACATCCAGAACGACGTCTGTTGACACGAACTCAGCCACAGTTTCCACTTCCGGTACCACTTCCGCCGCCTGTGTAGCAATTTCGCGAATATCGACATTGCGCGCTTCGCTGACCACTTTATCCAGCACGTCAAAATCGAACATCGCTTCTTCGGCTTCGATTTTTGCTTTCACCGCTTTCACCGTCGGGCTTTTCGAAATCACACCGCAGTATTCCGGCATGGTTTTCGCAAAATCTTCCGTACCGATTTCACGGGCAATCTTGATGATGTGCTCTTTATCGTGAGAAATCAGCGGACGCAAAATAAGCGTGTCAGAAACATTGTCGATTAAACGCAAATTGGTCAGCGTCTGGCTGGAAACCTGCCCCAGCGCTTCACCGGTGACCAGTGCCTGCACGCCATAGCGCTCAGCAATGGAAGACGCCGCACGCACCATCATACGTTTCAGGACAACGCCCATCTGACCGTCTTCAACTTTTTCGAGGATTTCACCGACGACCGGTTCGAAATCAACCGCGATAAAACGCACCCGGTGCGAGCTGCCGAAACGGTTCCACAGATAATGCGCCACCTGTTTCACACCGATTTCATGCGCTGCGCCGCCGAGATTAAAGAAGCAATAATGCACACGACAGCCGCGACGCATCAGCATATAACTGGATACACCGGAGTCGAAACCACCAGAAATCAGTGACAGCACATCTTCCTGCGTGCCAATCGGGTAACCGCCCTGACCCTCGAGGCGGCTTTTCACCAGCACCAGCTTATCGTCGTTAATTTCCAGTTTCACCGTGACCTGCGGATCTTTCAGGCTGACCTTCGCTGATTCAATGTGCTGATTCAGGCCACCGCCGACATAGCGTTCTACCTCGGTAGACGTAAAATCATGTTTACCACGACGTTTAACACGCACACAGAAAGTTTTGCCTGCCACTTCATCACGGTAAGCTTCCAGCGCTTGCTCGAAGATGTTGTGGACATCGGTGTAAGGACGGTCTTCAACTTCTTCAACATAACGGATACCTGGAATGCGGCAGAGCAATTCCTGAATCAGGTCGTGTTTGCTTTCGTCTTTGCTGCGAACTTCGATATGATCCCAGTGGCGGACCACCGCCAGCGTCTCATCATGCGGTCGCACGATATTGCGAATGCTGCTCGAGAGGATCTTAATGAAGCGCAAACGCACAGATTGGCTCTTGATGGTGATTTCAGGGAACAATTTAATGATAAACTTCATGGCAGTCTTTTGTTAGCAGGTGAAAAAACGGGGTAGTAAGTCGCTGAATAAGGATCTAGGATCCTATTATTGCTAAGCCAAATGTTCATTTTGTGTCACATTGGGCTTAGCAATAATATCTGCGGCGCAGAGTATATCACTTAAAATGGGTACTCTGTGCACAAAACCCTGCAGCAGATGTCATGCTGGACAGGAATGTCTCTTGAGGCTGAGCGCTGACTCTGCCGCCTCAGTACTTCGATCATCCATTCTGATCAACGATATTAAAAGAGAATTATGCCAAAAAAATCTGCACCACCTGCCAATTTTGAAACGGCTCTGGCCGAACTGGAACAGATCGTTTCCCGCCTCGAATCAGGCGAGTTGCCTTTAGAAGACGCACTCAACGAATTTGAGCAAGGCGTCCAGCTGGCGCGTCAGGGGCAGCAAAAGCTGCAACAGGCAGAACAGCGCGTTCAAATCCTGCTCGACAGCGACGCTCCGCTGCCCCCGTTCACCCCGGAAGCCGAGTAACTGTCATGTCTGAAGCGATCTCCCTTTCCAGCGCTGACGGATTTACGCATGAACTGCGCGCAATGCAACAGCGAGTCGATGAGGTATTAACAGCCTATATCAGCGCACTGCCGCTGGCCGACTTACCGCTGGTTGAAGCCATGCGTTACGGTGCGTTGCTGGGCGGTAAACGTCTGCGTCCGTATCTGGTTTACGCCAGCGGCCAGTTGTTCAGTCTGGATCTGAAAAATCTCGATGCGCCTGCGGCTGCCGTGGAATGCATCCATGCGTATTCGCTGATACACGATGATTTACCGGCCATGGACGACGACGATTTGCGCCGTGGTCAGCCGACCTGCCACATTAAATTTGGCGAAGCCAATGCGATTCTGGCGGGCGATGCTCTGCAAACACTGGCATTCTCGATTCTGGCTGACAGTGAAATGCCGGATGTTGCGGTAAAAGATCGTCTGGCGATGATTTCCGAACTGGCCCTCGCCAGCGGATCCAGCGGGATGTGTGGCGGTCAGGCCCTGGATTTAGCCGCTGAAGGTCAGCAGGTTGGCCTCGACGCACTGGAACAAATTCATCGCCATAAAACCGGTGCGCTGATCCGCGCCGCCGTACGCATGGGCGCGCTGGCTGCCGGTGAAACCGGACGTGCTGTTTTACCGATACTGGATAACTACGCGCAGGCTATTGGTTTAGCATTTCAGGTTCAGGACGATATCCTGGACGTGGTTGGCGATACCGCTACGCTCGGCAAACGCCAGGGCGCTGACCAGCAACTCGGAAAAAGTACCTATCCTGCCCTGTTGGGGCTGGACGGCGCAAAGGCTAAGGCCATGGACCTGTATCAGGAAGCCGTTTCCGCACTGGATCAGTTGGCGGCACTTTCTTACAACACAGCGCCACTTCTCGCGTTAGCCAGCTTTATCATTGAACGCGATAATTAAACTTACTATGAGCAACTGATGAGCCTTGAATTAGCCAAATACCCGACACTGGCGCTGGCGGAGAATCCTGAAGATCTCCGTTCACTTCCTAAAGAGAGCTTGCCTAAGCTCTGCGATGAGCTGCGCCAATATTTATTGGCCAGCGTCAGTCAGTCCAGCGGACACTTTGCGTCCGGTCTGGGGACGGTTGAACTGACCGTGGCGATGCATTATGTCTATAACACGCCGTTCGACCACGTTGTCTGGGATGTCGGCCATCAGGCCTATCCGCACAAAATTCTGACCGGTCGTCGTGATCGTATTTCCACCATTCGTCAGAAAGGCGGTCTGCACCCATTCCCCTGGCGTGGTGAAAGCGAATACGACACCTTATCCGTTGGTCACTCATCGACCTCCATCAGCGCAGGCCTCGGCATGGCGGTGGCTGCTGAACGTGAAGGTAAAGGTCGTCGTACCGTTTGTGTAATTGGCGATGGCGCGATCACCGCAGGTATGGCGTTTGAAGCGATGAACCATGCAGGCGACATCAAACCTGACATGCTGGTTATCCTCAACGACAATGAGATGTCGATTTCCGAAAACGTCGGCGCGCTGAATAATCATCTGGCGCAGTTGCTCTCCGGCAAGCTGTATTCGCGTCTGCGTGAAGGCGGCAAGAAAGTCCTGTCTGGCCTGCCACCGATTAAAGAACTGGTGCGCCGTACCGAAGAACATCTGAAAGGCATGATGGTGCCGGGCACGCTGTTTGAAGAGCTGGGCTTTAACTATATCGGGCCGGTCGATGGTCACGACGTGGTGGCGCTGGCGCAAACGCTGAAAAACATGCGTGACCTGAAAGGCCCGCAGCTACTGCATATCATGACGAAAAAAGGCAAAGGCTACGCCCCAGCCGAAAAAGATCCGATCAGCTTCCATGCCGTGCCTAAATTCGATCCGGCTTCCGGCACGTTGCCGAAAAGCAAAGAAGGTCTGCCAACCTATTCGAAGATTTTCGGCGACTGGTTGTGCGAAACCGCGGCCAAAGACAGCAAGCTGATGGCTGTCACGCCAGCGATGCGTGAAGGATCCGGTATGGTGCGTTTCTCGCGTGAATACCCGCAGCAGTATTTCGACGTGGCCATTGCCGAACAGCATGCGGTCACCTTTGCGGCAGGCCTTGCGATTGGCGGATACAAGCCGATTGTGGCGATCTACTCGACGTTTCTGCAACGCGCCTATGATCAGGTGATCCACGATGTGGCGATCCAGAATCTTCCGGTACTGTTTGCTATCGACCGCGGTGGTATCGTCGGAGCGGATGGTCAGACACATCAGGGCGCGTTCGATCTCTCCTTCCTGCGCTGCATCCCAAACATGACCATCATGACGCCGAGCGACGAAAACGAATGTCGTCAGATGCTGCACACCGGTTATCACCATAACAGCGGGCCGGTTGCCGTGCGTTATCCACGTGGTAATGGTACCGGCGCCACCAGTGAACCGCTGGCTTCACTGCCAATCGGTAAAGGCGTCGTGCGTCGTGAAGGCGAGAAAGTTGCGATTCTTAACTTCGGTACATTGTTGCCTGAAGCGCTGGCCGCAGCGGAAAAACGCAACGCGACCGTCGTGGATATGCGCTTTGTGAAACCACTCGATGAAGCACTGATTCAGGAACTGGCGTCAAGCCATGAAGTGCTGGTCACACTGGAAGAAAACGCCATCATGGGGGGGGCGGGCAGTGGCGTGAATGAACTGCTGATGTCCAGACGTATTCTGGTGCCGGTGCTGAATATCGGTCTGGCGGACAGTTTTGTGCCACAAGGCACGCAGGACGAAATTCGTCACGATTTAGGACTGGATGCCGAAGGCATTGACCGTCAGATAACCGACTGGCTGGCCTGATTCCCCTCCCCTCTTTCTACCTGAAAGAGGGGATTTTCCTCTCCATTTTCCCCTTCAGTCACACGAGCTCCCCCTGGTTTAAGCTACAGTTATAGCGTGCTAATCATTTTCAATGATTTTCTGTTATCACTTCATGATTACCAGGAGATGTCATGCAATACACCACATTAGGAAAAACCGGACTAAAAGTATCGAAACTGTGTCTCGGTTGTATGACTTTTGGCGAACCAGATCGCGGCACTCATGCGTGGACGTTACCGGAAGAGAGCAGTCGCCCGATCATCCAGCAGGCCCTGGATGCCGGCATTAACTTCTTTGACACCGCCAACAGCTATTCCGACGGTAGCAGCGAGGAAATCGTTGGCCGCGCCCTGAAGGATTTCGCCAGACGCGATGAGATTGTCGTGGCGACCAAAGTGTACAACGCCGTCACCGGCTTAAAACCGGGGCTTTCACGGGCTTCGATTATGCAATCCATCGATGACAGCCTGCGCCGTCTCGGCATGGAGTATGTCGACCTGCTGCAAATCCATCGCTGGGATTACGAAACACCCATTGAAGAAACCCTTGAAGCGCTGAATGACGTCGTCAAAGCCGGTAAGGCGCGATTTATCGGCGCGTCATCGATGCATGCGCATCAATTCAAACACGCGCTGGATGTCTCTGCGCAAAACGGCTGGGCGAGTTTTGTGTCGATGCAGGATCAGTACAATCTGATCCAGCGTGAAGAAGAAAACGAGATGTACCCGCTGTGTCTGGAAAAGAACATTGCAGTATTGCCGTGGAGTCCGCTGGCTCGCGGCAAACTGACGCGTCCGTGGGGAGAAACCACCGTACGTTCAGTTTCCGATAATTTTGCCAAAACGCTGTATGACGCCACCGATGAAGCTGATGGTAAAATTGCTGAACGTGTCGGGAAAATAGCGGAAGATCACGGCGTGCCACGCGCACAGATCGCACTGGCGTGGATCCTGAGTAAACACGTCGTGACCGCGCCAATTATCGGCGCTTCGCGCCCCGCTCATCTGGAAGATGCCATTGCCGCGCTGGAGGTGAAACTTTCGATTGAAGAGATCGCCGAGCTGGAAATGGCTTATGTGCCGCATCAGGCGACCGGCTTTCAGTAATATAAACGTGTAAAAAAAGCGTTGTCAGGGAAAACCCGGCAACGCTTTTTTATTACTATCTGAAACGGATCAAAACAGGCCCAGCGGCCAGTGATGCCCGACCAGATAGATAATGGCCGCGCCAAGCACACCGGCGACCACATCATCGATCATGATACCCATTCCGCCCTGCACGTTGCGGTCAAACCAGCGGATCGGCCACGGCTTCCAGATATCCAGCACGCGGAAAACGATAAAGCCAATCAATACCCAGCGCCAGTCGTTGACCGGGATCGCCATCAGGGTGATCCACATGCCAACAAATTCATCCCATACAATACTGCCGTGGTCATGAACCCGCATGTCGCGCGCGGTCTGTCGGCAAAGATAAACCCCGATACAAATACTGAACATGACGATCATGGAATACACCTGCCACGGCAGGTAGGTCATGACAATCCAAAACGGGATCGCAGCGATGGAGCCCGCAGTGCCCGGACCAACAGGGAATAAACCGCTGCCAAAACCGGTCGCCAGTAAATGCCACGGATTACGCAAATCAAGACGCTTTTTAGCCGCAGCCATGTCCTGAACCGGATCACCGGTTTTTCCCTTGTACCCCGCCGGGCGTTTTTTACGGCCAATATTCACAACAATTCCTCTCCGGCAAAGTGGTCAAAACCTTGCCATTCAAGTTCTACCGGTACGCCAGAACGCATAAACTTAATACCTTCTGAAAGCGGCGCAATCTGGCCAACACAGGTAAAGTTGACACCCAGATGGCTCAGTGCCACATCCAGCGCACCGCGGTTAATTTCCGGCACAGTGAAGCAAAGTTCATAATCTTCGCCTCCGGTCAGCGCCCATTTCAGCGCCTGCTCAGGATCGGCAACTTTATTCAATGCAACCGATAATGGGATCGCATCAAGATCGAGCCGCGCGCCACATTCACTGGCAGTCAGTATATGTTTAAGATCCGACATCAACCCGTCAGAAAGATCGATAGCAGATGTTGCTAAATCGCGCAGCGCCTGCCCTTGCAGAACGCGTGGCGAAGGCCGCAGATGGCGTTTGAGCAGAAATTCGCGGTTATCGGTATCAGTCACATTCAGCTGTTCCAGCAGAATAGCGAGCCCCGCAGCACTGTCACCGAGGGTACCGGTGACGAAGATCCAGTCACCAATGCCTGCACCGGAACGGGTTAATGCACGCCCCACAGGCACCAGCCCCTGAATGGTTAACGTCATGCTCAGCGGGCCACGCGTGGTGTCGCCGCCAATCAACTGCATACCGTAATAATTGAGTTGTTCAAACAGACTGTCGCTGAATGCCTGCAACCAGTCGGTGTTCACTTCCGGCAGCGTCAGGGCCAGCGAAACCCAGGCAGGATCGGCGCCCATCGCGGCCAGATCGCTCAGGTTAACCGCCAGCGCTTTATAGCCCAGGTCGGAAGGTGAAATAGTTTTTAGAAAATGGATACCTTCGACCAGCGTATCGGTACTGACTGCTAATAGCTGCTTCTCGCCAACCGTCAGTAAGGCACAATCATCACCAATGCCTAAATGCACATCCTGCCGGGCAGTTCTGAACCGGTTAAAGTAGCGAGTGATGACATCAAATTCGCCGCATGCCATAGTACATTTCCAAATCGTTAGAATGACTTAAGGCCGGAAATCCGGCCTTAAGAAGGGTGTCACACAAAGGATAAACGCAGTGACATCACCAGATTATCAACAGAGCCAGAAATCAACCGAAAATGACTGTCGCCATTTGTGAACGAGGCTGACCCTTTTTGACGATCACTTTTTACGAATATGTGGGCCTGCTTTATCCAGCACACCATTGACGAACTTATGACTGTCTTCAGCCCCAAAAGTTTTGGCCAGTTCGATAGCTTCGTTGATCGCCACTTTATAAGGAACGTCCTGGCGTTTGCTCAGCTCAAACAGAGCCAGACGCAAAATAGCTCTTTCCACCTGGCCCAGTTCATCCAACTGGCGGGACAGGTATGGCGCCATCAGTGCATCGAGTTTCTCAGCACTGTTTGCTACACCAGCCAGCAGTTCGCGGAAATAGGCAATGTCTACGTCTTTGACATCCTGCTCGGTCAGGAATTCTAATTCAACATCGGCGATGTCATTTTTCGACAACTGCCAGGAGTAAAGCGCCTGAACGGCACATTCACGGGCGCGGCGACGAGCAGCAGGTTTCACGGATTTCCCCTTAACTAGATTCAGGCCTTAATAGCCTTGATAACATTAATCATTTCAAGCGCGGTCAGTGCAGCTTCTGCACCCTTGTTACCGGCTTTTGTCCCTGCGCGTTCGATGGCTTGTTCAATGCTTTCTGTCGTCAGCACACCAAAGGCCACCGGGATTTCGCTGTTCATGGCAACGCTGGACAGGCCAGAGCTGCATTCGCCCGCTACAAATTCAAAGTGGGCAGTGCCCCCGCGGATCACGGTGCCAAGTGCAACAACCGCATCATACTTACCGCTTTCAGCCAGTGCGCGGGTTGCCAGAGGCAATTCGTATGCGCCCGGGACCCAGACTACGGTGATGTTGTCATCGCTGACCTGACCAATACGTTTCAACGCATCAACAGCGCCAGAGAGCAGGCTGTCGTTGATAAAATTGTTAAAACGAGCAATCGCGATCGCTACGCGCGCGTTAGGCGTGGCTACAACACCTTCGATAACGTTCATAGTTTTCCTTAAAGTGGGTTCAGGAGTTTCTCAACCCCAGCCGCAGGGGGGCGGATTCTATCATAAAATTACCCTGTCTGGACATGCGCTTTTAAAGTCATTCCGCAGGGAGGAGTAAAATTCTCAATACACCGGTTTCAGGCGCAAACGTAAGTCAGAGCCGACCTGACGGATATCATTGAAAACAAATTCAGGGGCATCCGCCAAATGCTGCAATCCTGGCAGTTCACACAGTGCGCGGCCATTATCGCCCAATAACTTAGGCGCCATATAAACGATTAATTCATCAACCAGACCGGCTTGTAATAAGGCACCGGCCAGTTGTGCACCGGCTTCCACCCAGATGGAATTTATCTGCCGTTTCGCCAGTTGCATCATCAGCAGAACCAGATCAATACGGTTGTCGCGCCCGGCTACACGCCATTGCTCGACGGATCCCGGCCAGACTTGCGTGTCAGCTTCCAGCCGCGCCAGCCAGACTTCACCGGGTAAATTCACCAACTGATGCTGTGGCGTCACGCGATTCTGACTGTCGAGAATAACCCGCAGCGGTTGACGCAGATTTTCCTCGGGATAAATCGCCTGCACCTCACTGCCCAGTTCGCTCCAGCGTACATTCAGCGAGGGATTGTCCGCGAGAACAGTGGCACTGGTGCTCAGAATCGCCGAGCTTTCCGCGCGAAAACGCTGAACATCAGCACGGGCGGCAGCCGAGGTGATCCACTGGCTTTCGCCCGAGGCCATCGCAGTTCTGCCATCTAAAGACGCGCCCATTTTGAGCTGAACATAAGGGAAACCGGTCCGCATTCGTTTCAGGAACCCCAGATTCACGGCTTCAGCCTGCGGATGCATCAGCCCGTGACTGACATCCACGCCGTTTTGTTTGAGGCGGTATAAACCACGCCCCGCGACTTCCGGGTTAGGATCCTGCATCGCGGCGACAACACGGGCAACACCTGCTGCCAGTAATGCATCGGCACACGGCGGCGTGCGACCATGATGACTGCACGGCTCCAGCGTCACGTAGGCTGTCGCCCCTTTCGCTTTCTCACCTGCCATGCGTAATGCGTGGACTTCAGCATGCGGTTCACCGGCACGCAAATGATAGCCCTCACCGACGATTTCGCCATTTAATACAATGACACAACCGACGTTGGGATTAGGTGTCGTGGTGAAACGCCCGCGACGCGCCAGCTCGAAAGCCCGCGCCATGTAGTGTTCATCGGTAGGGTTTTCGGCAACTTGTTGGTCAGGCGACATCAGCTTTCCTTAATCCTGAAGACGGGCGATTTCTTCACCAAACTCACGAATATCTTCGAAACTGCGATACACCGATGCAAAGCGGATATAGGCGACTTTATCCAGCCCTTTCAGGGCGTCCATTACCAGATTGCCGATCATTTTGGCCGGAATTTCACGCTCACCGGTCGCGCGCAATTGCGACTTAATGTGGCTGATGGCCGTTTCGACGTCATCGGAACTGACCGGGCGTTTTTCCAGTGCTTTCAGAAAGCCACTGCGAAGTTTGTCTTCGTTGAACGGTTCACGAACTTCATTGCTTTTAATGACGCGAGGCATCACCAGTTCCGCCACTTCAAACGTGGTGAAACGTTCATGGCACACCAGACACTGACGGCGACGGCGAACCTGCGATCCATCGCCTACCAGACGGGAATCGATGACTTTAGTATCAACAGCGGCACAAAATGGGCAATGCATAGCACTTCCTGATCGCGAACTCAATTGGACATTAGTTTAACCCGAAGTTTGCCGACAACAAAGGCTGTCGCTACTTTCATCGACATCGGGTTAAACTTAACTATCAATATTGGTGCCCGGACGGAATGTTTCAACGGGCAGATGAAAGGAAGTCTCTGATATGACAAAACACCCACGCCTTTTGCTGGTCTGCGCCGCATTGTTCAGCCTGACGGGTTGCGCGACGCAAAATTCACAAATCCCGGAGCTGAAAACAGAAGTCGGTCAGCTCAATCAAAAACTGCAACACCTGACGGATCTGGCCATCGCGCTGGAGCAGCAAACCACGCTCAACCGCCAGTCAAATAATGGTGTCTATTTGTTACCTGCAGCCAAAAGTGCCGCCTTGCTGAAAAGTAATATTGGTGAATTAAGTGTGCAGTTGATCCGCGTCGCCCCGGATGCCAGCGGCGTACAGGCCGTGCTGGAAATCAAAAACACTGCGGGCCAGCCATTGCCGCCGTTTACGGCTTCCCTGAGCTGGGGGCAGCTCGACCCGGTCACGGGCAAACCGCTGACTGTTGATATGCAAACCCAGACCATTAGCGTCGAGCCAGATCTCTTGCCAGGCCCGGTGAAAACGGTCGATGTGAAATTTAATCAGGTCACTGTCGAAACTCTGGGATTTGTTCACCTGCATAATATTGTGGCGACACCGCAGGCACAGCCCGTCGTTACCAGGTAAAGACAACGAGTTGCAGATGAAAAAAAACCCCGCATTGCGGGGTTTTTGTTTTCTTTTCCGAACGGGACAACCATCGGCAACTTACGGAAGAATGGAAGGCTGATCAGCGCCCTCTTTTTCCACTTTCTGCTGCAGCATGTGTTCACGCTTCATGCCCAGTTTCAGAGCCAGCGCGGACGCCACGTAGATGGACGAAACCGTACCAATCGACACACCAATCAGCATGGTCAGTGAGAAGCCTTCCAGCAACGCACCGCCAAAGATATAGAGCATCAGTACCACCATCAGCGTGGTCGCTGAAGTCATAATGGTACGGCTTAACGTCTGGGTCAGGGACACGTTCATGATTTCGTAAGAGTTCCCGCGACGAATTTTGCGGAAGTTTTCACGAATACGGTCCGATACCACGATGGAGTCATTCAGCGAGTAGCCGATAACTGACATCAGGGACGCGATGATGGTCAGATCAATTTCGATCCTGAACAGTGACAATACGCCCATGGTGATGATCACGTCGTGCGCCAGTGCGATTACCGCCCCCAGCGCCAGCCGCCATTCAAAACGGAAACCGACGTAAATCAGGATACAGATCAACGCCATCAGCAGGGCCATGCCACCAGCCTGCGCCAGATCACTCCCCACGCTCGGGCCGACAAACTCGACACGTTTCACGGTCGCGTCTTTATCGATATCCGCGTTCACCAGGCTAAGGACTTTATTTCCCAGTTCCTGACCGGCATTACCCGATACAGGTGGAAGACGAACCATCACATCACGGCTGCTACCGAAGTTCTGAACCACAGGATCCTTGAATCCTGCTTTTTCCAGATCGGCACGCATTACGTCCAGGTTAGCGGGCTGGCTAAGGCTGATTTCAATGACGGTACCGCCGGTGAAATCCAGACCCCAGTTGAACCCGCGAACACCCATAATCGCAACGGATGCGATAAACAACAGGCCTGAAATACAGAAGGCCACGTTGTCCCAGCGCATAAAGTCGATGACTTTACGGCCGTAGTTCAGTTGTTCAACAGTATATGGTTGTTGCTGTGCCACAACGCACTCCTCAGATAGACAGCTTTTTAATGCGTTTGCCGCCGTAAACCAGGTTCACGATGGCACGGGTCCCCACGATCGACGTAAACATCGAGGTTGCCACACCGATAGCGGTGGTGATAGCAAAGCCTTTAATCGAACCGGTACCCACTGCATAAAGAATAATTGCCGTGATCAGGGTCGTAATGTTGGCATCAACGATACTTGAGAACGCGCCTTTATAGCCTTCATGAATCGCCTGCTGAACGGAACGTCCGTTCTTCAGCTCTTCTTTGATACGTTCGTTTATCAGTACGTTGGCGTCGACGGCCACCGCCAGCGTCAGGACGATACCGGCAATACCCGGCATGGTCAGCGTCGCACCAGGCAGCAGAGACATGATCCCGACAATCAGGATCAGGTTAGCAACCAGCGCTGTCGTAGCGATAATGCCGAACTTACGGTACCAAACCACCATGAACAGAATGGATGCCACCAGACCCCACAAGCACGCTTCCAGACCCTGAGTGATGTTTTGCATCCCTAAGGTCGGGCCGATAGTACGCTCTTCAACTATCTGAATTGGCGCGATCAACGCACCGGCACGCAACAGAAGGGACAACTGGCGGGCTTCATTCGGATCGTTCACCCCGGTGATACGGAAGCTGTTACCCAGGCGTGACTGAATGGTCGCCACGTTGATAACTTCTTCCTGCTTCGCCAGAATCGCACGGCCATTGGCATCTTTCTTACCGCTGTCTTTGTACTCCACGAACAAGGTTGCCATCGGTTTACCGATGTTATCCTTAGTGAAGTTAGACATGGCGTTACCACCAGCGCTGTCGAGAGAGATGTTAACCTGCGGCTGATTGTACTCATCCATGCTGGATGTGGAATCAGTGATGTGGTCACCGGTCAGGATCACGCGTTTGTACAGAACAACCGGACGGCCATCACGCATGTTTTTCACTTCGCTGTCGCCCGGCACACGACCGGTTGAAGCAGCAGAAGCATCTACATTGGTGTTAACCAGACGGAATTCCAGTGTCGCGGTCGCGCCCAAAATTTCTTTAGCGCGCGCAGTATCCTGAATACCCGGTAACTCAACCACGATACGGTCAGCACCCTGGCGCTGTACCAGCGGCTCGGCGACACCCAATTGGTTTACACGGTTACGCAGGATGGTGATGTTTTGCTGAACGGCATACTCGCGGGCTTCACTCAGGCGAGCATCAGTCATCACTACACGGATAGCATTGTCGCCACTGTTAGTGATCACTAAATCGCGGTGACGTGGGCTCAGGTAGCTGACCGCAGAATCACGGGTAGCAGCATCGCGGAAACGCACTTCAACGCCATAGTTGTCGAGCTTACGCACCGTGGCATAAGGAATATTCTTGTCGCGCAGGTCGCTGCGCATATTGTCCATCGTCTGCTCTTGCAGCTTACTCAGCGCGGTATCCATATCCACTTCCATCAGGAAGTGAACACCCCCACGCAAGTCGAGGCCCAGCTTCATCGGCTCAGCGCCCAGCATGCTCAACCAGCGCGGCGTTGCCGGCGCGAGGTTCAGTGCAATAACAAACTTGTCGCCCAACGCTTCAGTCAGCGCTTCACGTGCACGAAGCTGTACATCCGTGTCATTAAAACGGGCAAGAATAGCGCCATTCTCCAGAGCAACTGATTTGATCTGGATTTTGCTTTGATCTAATACGTTACGGACTTGGTCCAGCGTTGCTTCACTGGCGTCGGAACCCCGAGCACCAGTGATTTGAACAGCCGGATCCTCACCATAAAGGTTGGGAAGTGCATAAAGCAGCCCGACGATGACCACAACGATCAACATCAGATACTTCCACGCAGGATAACGGTTTAACACGGCAGTTCCCTTCGGGAAAATCGAAAATTAGATAGACTTCATCGTGCCTTTTGGCAGAACTGCTGCCACGAAGTCACGTTTGATCATCACTTCGTTAGTGTCGTTCAGTGCGATAACCACATAACCGGTTTCGGCTACTTTGGTTACGCGACCAATCAGGCCACCCGTGGTCATGACTTCGTCACCTTTACCGATAGAGTCCATCAGTTTTTTGTGTTCTTTAGAACGTTTCTGCTGCGGGCGCAGGATCATGAAATAGAAAATCAGACCAAAAACCACCAGCATGATAACCAGAGAGTAAGGACTTCCCTGTGACGGTGCGCCGGTCGCTGCGACTGCATCGGAAATGAAAAGACTCATTTAAATTCCCTCATTGTTGTTGTGAAGCAAATTGATGTAAAACAAACCGAGAATCCGACCCGGAGTCTGCGATGAAACGTCTCGCACAATACCCCATAATGCCGGTCCAAGAAATTATAAAATCGGCACCCTCTTTCGAAGATGCCGACACGAGAAAGAAATCAGAAGTTTAAAGGCGGAACAGGCTTGCCTTTACGCTCGTAGAAGTCTGTCACAAACGCTTCTAATTTACCCTCTTCGATAGCCTGGCGTAAACCGGCCATCAGACGCTGGTAATAGCGCAGATTATGGATCGTGTTTAGCCGCGCACCGAGAATTTCGTTGCAACGGTCAAGATGATGCAAGTAGGCACGGCTATAATTGCGACATGTGTAACAATCACAATGTTCATCCAGCGTCGACGTATCATCTTTATGCTTGGCATTACGGATTTTTACGATGCCGTCAGTGACAAACAGGTGACCGTTACGCGCGTTACGCGTTGGCATCACGCAGTCAAACATATCGATACCGCGACGCACGCCTTCAACCAGATCTTCCGGTTTACCGACACCCATCAGATAGCGAGGTTTGTCTTCCGGAATTTGCGGACAAACGTGCTCCAGAATACGGTGCATGTCTTCCTTCGGCTCGCCCACTGCCAGGCCGCCCACAGCGTAACCATCAAAGCCGATATCTACCAGCCCTTTTAATGATACATCTCGTAAATCTTCGTAAACGCTGCCCTGAATAATCCCGAACAAAGCATTCTTATTATTCAACTCGTTGAAGCGATCGCGACTGCGTTTTGCCCAACGCAAAGACATCTCCATCGAGCGTTTTGCATAATCCCAGTCAGCAGGATATGGCGTACATTCATCGAAGATCATTACGATGTCGGAACCCAGATCGTTTTGGATTTCCATGGATTTTTCCGGACTAAGGAACACCGGGTCACCGTTGATCGGGTTACGGAAATGCACACCCTCTTCTTTGATTTTACGCATCGCGCCCAGGCTGAACACCTGGAAGCCACCTGAATCGGTGAGGATCGGGCCATGCCAGTTCATAAAATCATGCAGATCGCCATGCAGTTTCATGATTTCCTGCCCCGGACGCAGCCACAGGTGGAAAGTGTTGCCCAGCAAAATCTGTGCACCGGTGTCTTTGACTTCTTCCGGGGTCATGCCTTTTACGGTGCCGTAAGTGCCCACTGGCATAAATGCCGGGGTTTCGACCACGCCACGTTCAAAGATCAGACGCCCGCGACGTGCGCGGCCATCGGTCGTGCTTAATTCGTACTTCACATTGCCTCCAGCATCAGAGAAACAGTCTGATGAGGTTAAATCCGTGGCATGACGCCCGGAAGAGAAAGCCCGGATGCACCGGGTGCGACCAGGCCGGTAATTATTAACTCAAGGTTACTGGCCGACCACTTCCTGCGGCGCCAGCGGGTTACGGTTGATGAACATCGCATCACCATAACTGAAGAAACGGTACTGCTCAGCCACCGCCTGATGGTAAGCATTCATGGTATTTTTATACCCGGCAAACGCCGACACCAGCATGATCAGCGTCGATTCCGGCAGATGGAAATTCGTGATCAGGGAATCAATTATCTGATAGTGATAGCCCGGATAAATGAAAATCTTGGTATCGCCGAAGAACGGCGCAATCAGTGCATCTTCACTGGCCTTCGCCGCACTTTCCAGCGAACGCACGGAAGTTGTTCCCACGGCCACCACGTTATTGCCACGCGCTTTGCAGGCCAGCACCGCATCCACAACGTCCTGAGGCACTTCGGCATACTCAGCATGCATGATGTGGTCTTCAATGGTGTCCACACGAACCGGCTGGAAGGTGCCTGCCCCCACATGCAGCGTCACAAAAGCGAACTCCACGCCTTTGGCTTTCAGCGCATCCATCAGCGGCTCATCGAAATGCAAGCCAGCGGTGGGCGCAGCTACCGCACCCGGACGTTCGCTGTAGACGGTCTGATACAGTTCACGGTCGGCATCTTCATCAGGACGGTCAATATACGGCGGCAGCGGCATATGGCCGATTTCGTTGAGCAGAGTAAAGACATCACGATCTTCATTAAATTCCAGCTCAAACAACGTATCGTGGCGCGCCACCATCGTCGCTTTAATATCTTCTTTATCACCGAGCAGCAGTTCTGCGCCCGGTTTTGGCGATTTGGACGCACGCACATGGGCCAGAACGCGGTGTGAATCCAGCACGCGCTCAACCAGCACTTCAATTTTACCGCCGCTGACCTTGCGGCCAAACACACGAGCCGGGATCACGCGGGTATTGTTAAATACCAGCAAATCGCCGGGATGAATTTTATCGAGAATATCAGTGAACACGCCGTGCGTTAACTCACCGCTTGGCCCGTCCAGAGACAACAAACGACAGCCGCTGCGCTGGGTCTGGGGATAGCGGGCAATCAGGGATTCAGGGAGTTCAAAAGAAAAATCGGCAACACGCATGGTTTTTCACTTCACTTAACGACAAAAACAGGCGGCTTAGTCTAGTGGGACGGGGCATCCCCTGCAAGCTTCTGCGCGAATAAAGGCATCCGCTGCCCTGTCGGAGATCAACTTTCCTGCGTTATACTTCGCGAATGAATTTTTTAGCCCACCTCCATCTGGCCTCACTGGCCAAAAGTTCACTGACCGGAAATCTGCTGGCAGACTTCGTTCGCGGCAATCCTGACGGTCAGTTCTCTGATGAGATCGTCAGCGGCATCCGCATGCACCGCCGCGTGGATGTCATGACCGATTCACTGCCGGAAGTGAAAATTGCCCGCAGTTATTTCCGTGAAGATTTTCGCCGCGTCGCACCGATAACGCTCGATGTCGTCTGGGATCACTTCCTTTCCCGTCACTGGGCCAGCATTCATCCGCAGCAATCACTGGAAGATTTTCTTGACGGCTGTCAGCAGGAAATTGAACCTCAGTTACCTGAAATGCCGGAACGTTTCCAAAATCTGAACGCTTATCTCTGGCCTGAACGCTGGATGGAACGTTACGCGGTGCTGCCTTTTATTGGCGACGTATTGCGCGGTATGGCTAACCGGCGGCCAAAACTTGCCGCCCTGACCGGCTCTTTCCATGATATCGAACTCAATTACGACGCCCTCGAGCAACTGTTCTGGCAGTTTTATCCGGTGATGATGCAACAGGCGAGAGACCGGCAAATCTGACAAATACCCTTCATTTTGTGGATTACCCCGCAATTCTCTGCAAGACAAGAAGTAGTTGTTAAAAAGTTTGAGACTTACTTCAAAGACTGATAGCCGGATGCTATCTGATTGATTGGTGCGATGGGGTTTATTCACCCGAAGGTTGCCCCTATACTGGCAGTCGTTTTGTTCACCCTTTCCTTCTCACCTACGACGCCCGGAAGGGTTTCATAAGGAGTAATAATATGGTTCTGGTAACTCGTCCAGCCCCTGACTTCACCGCAGCAGCAGTACTGGGCAGCGGCGAAGTAGTTGAAAACTTCAACTTCAAAAAACACACTGCAGGCAAACCTACTGTTATCTTCTTCTGGCCAATGGACTTCACTTTCGTCTGTCCTTCTGAACTGATCGCTTTCGATCACCGTTACGAAGAATTCCAGAATCGTGGCGTAGAAGTGGTAGGCGTCTCCTTCGACTCCGAGTTCGTTCACAACGCATGGCGTAACACCCCTGTAGAGAAAGGCGGCATCGGTCCTGTTAAGTACGCGATGGTTGCTGACATCAAACGCGAAATCCAGAAAGCCTACGGTATCGAACATCCGGACGCTGGCGTTGCACTGCGCGGCTCTTTCCTGATCGACAAAGAAGGCGTTGTTCGTCACCAGGTCGTTAACGATCTGCCACTGGGTCGTAACATCGACGAAATGCTGCGTATGGTTGACGCACTGCAATTCCACGAAGAGCACGGCGAAGTGTGCCCGGCTCAGTGGGAAAAAGGCAAAAAAGGCATGGGCGCATCCCCGGATGGCGTGGCTAAATATTTGTCTGAAAACGCATCAAACCTGTAATCCTTCAGCGGATTTCACGGTCAATAACGGTCAGCCTCGCTGGCCGTTTTTTTTTGCCTGCTATCCGGCACGATCACATTTTCCCGCCTTCCCTTCCCGCTCCCGGTCATTTACGTCTACGCTGAAAAATAGTCTGACCGTCTCATTATGGCGTGCCGTTTGCATAAAGAGTGTCAGACTGAAAAAACAAAAAAGCGTTATCACACAATAACCTGAAGGTTATGACTCAAAAGACAGGGTAATAGACAGGAGCCCCTATGTTACGGAAATCACTCATCGCGCTGGCCATGCTGACCAGCCTGCCGTTGTACGCCGCATCGAATCCCGCGGTGGAAGCCAAAAATGGCATGGTCGTCACCTCGCAATATCTGGCGTCTCAGGTCGGCGTCGATATTCTGAAAATGGGCGGCAACGCCATCGATGCTGCCGTGGCTGTCGGCTACGCGCAGGCCGTCGTCAACCCATGCTGTGGCAATATCGGTGGCGGAGGCTTCATGACGGTGCATCTTGCCGACGGTAAAGACACCTTCATCAACTTCCGCGAAACCGCCCCGGCCGCCGCCAGTGCCAATATGTATCTGGATGCCGACGGCAACGTGAAGAAAGGGGCCAGTCTGTATGGCTATCTCGCCGCAGGCGTGCCAGGTACGGTATTGGGCATGGATACCGTGCAGAAAGAATACGGCAAACTGACGCGCCAGCAGGTAATGGCGCCGGCGATTAAACTCGCCCGTCAGGGATTTGTACTGACCCGTGCTGATACCGATATTCTTGATACCACCGTCAAACGCTTCAAAGAAGATCCCGAAGCCGCGCGCATTTTCCTGCGCAAAGACGGCAGCCCGCTGCAACCCGGCGACAAACTGGTACAAACCGATTTAGCCAACACGCTGGAGTCCATATCGAAACATGGCCCAGATGCGTTCTACAAAGGCAAAATCCCGGCAGCGGTCGAAGCGGCCTCTAAAAAAGGTGGCGGCATCCTGACCGCAGCGGATTTCGCGAATTATAAAGTCACCGAAGACGCCCCGATCACCTGCAGCTATCGCGGTTATAAATTTGTCTCAGCGCCACCGCCAAGCTCCGGCGGTGTCACGATGTGTGAAATCCTTAACATCGTTGAAGGCTATGACCTGAAGAGCATGGGCTTCAATTCAGCGGCATCGATTCACGTCCTCACCGAAGCCATGCGCCATGCGTATATGGACCGCAATACCTATCTCGGCGATCCGGAATTCGTGAAAAACCCGATCGACCGGCTGGTCAGTAAAAGCTATGCCGAAGAAATCCGTAAGAAAATAGAAGCGGACAAAGCCACGCCGTCCACTGCCGTTCAGCCGGGTATGGAACCGCACGAGAAACCGGAAACCACGCATTATTCCATCGTCGATAAAATGGGTAACGCGGTGTCCACCACCTACACAGTGAATGGCCGCTTTGGTTCTGTCGTGATTGCACCGGGCACCGGTTTCTTCCTGAATGATGAAATGGATGACTTCACCACCAAAGTCGGCGAGAAAAACCTGTACGGTCTGGTGCAGGGAACCAAAAATGCCATCGCCCCCGGTAAGCGCCCACTATCCTCTATGAGCCCGAGTCTGGTGACCAAAGACGGTAAAATCTTCATGGTTCTGGGATCGCCTGGCGGTTCGCGCATCATCACCATTACCCTGCAGGCGGCGCTGAATGTCATCGATTACGGCATGGCACCACAGGAAGCCGTGGATGCGCCACGTATTCATCATCAGTGGTTGCCGGATGAAGTGTATTACGAGCAGCGCGGCGTTTCTCAGGACAGCCTGAATATCCTGCAGAAGATGGGTTATAAAATGGTGGAACAGACGCCATGGGGTGCGACGGAGCTGATTATGGTGGGGTTACCGGGTGCGGCCGGTGTGACATCGGCGAACTCAGGTAATGACTCGGCGGTGTCAGGCAAGGTTCGCGAAGGTTATCTGTATGGCGCGAATGATGTGCGACGTCCCGCAGGAGCCGCCATCGGTTATTAACTGGCATCCTTCAAGCTATCTCTGCATTGGCTGCCTTCATTCACCCCGATCACTTACCTGTAGTAAAAAGCCCCCGATATCATCTGATATCGGGGGCGTTAAAATTTACCGAAAGGTAAGTGCTTGCTTACGCTTTATTGCTCAGCGCCAGTGCTTCTTTCTTACGGTCGTTGCGGCGTTTAAAGGCATAACCGACCAGTAGCGCCACCACCCAAACCATCCCCACATACAACGAAATACGGGTATCCGGGAAGTAACCAATCAGGCCGATGATGAACACCAGGAAAATAATACCGAACACCGAGGTATAAACGCCGCCACGCAGCGGAAACTCCAGCTCTTTCACCTGTTGTTTGCTCAGTTTGCGACGGAAACCAATCTGCGAGAACAGGATCATAATCCACACCCAGACCGTTGCGAAGGTCGCCAGAGACGCAATCACCAGAAACACAGCCGATGGCATGACGTAGTTCAGATAAACCGCCACCAGCAGTGCCGCCATCATCACCAGAACGGTGACCCACGGCGTGCCCAGACGCGATACCTTGCTGAACATTTTCGGTGCCTGCCCCTGCTCTGCCATTCCGTGCAGCATACGGCCCACGCCGAACACATCACTGTTAATGGCAGAAAGCGACGCGGTAATCACCACAAAATTCAGGATCGTCGCCGCAGCAGTAATGCCCATGTGCTGGAAAGTCAGCACGAACGGACTGCCCTGCGTCCCCACCTGATTCCACGGGAAAATAGACATGATCACAAACAGCGTACCCACATAAAATACCAGAATACGCAGCGGTACTGAGTTGATGGCTTTCGGAATAGATTTCTTTGGGTCTTCCGCTTCACCGGCCGTGATCCCGATGATCTCGATGCCGCCGTAAGCAAACATCACCAGTTGTAAGGACAAAATCGTCCCCATGATGCCCTGACTGAAGAAGCCACCATGACTCCACAGATTGTGGATACCGGTCGCCTGCCCGCCATTGCCGATACCCCAGAAGATAATCCCAAAGCCTGCCACGATCATGATGATGATGGTCAGCACTTTAAAGAAAGAGAACCAGAACTCCAGCTCGCCGAAGACTTTCACGCTGACCAGATTGATCGCGCCGATGATCAACACCACGCTGAGCACCCAGGTCCATTGCGGCACATCCGGGAACCAGACGCCCATATAAATGCCGAACGCGGTTACATCAGCGATGGCGACGATCAGGATTTCGAAACAGTACGTCCAGCCGGTGATGTAACCCGCCATCGGCCCGAGATAGTCTTGCGCATAACGCGAAAATGAACCGCTCTGCGGGTTGTTAACCGACATCTCACCGAGAGCACGCATGATGATAAACGCGATAATCCCACCGACCAGATACGCCAGCAATACGCTCGGTCCGGCCATTTTAATCGCATCTGCCGAGCCATAAAACAGACCAGTTCCGATGGCTGAGCCCAGTGCCATAAAGCGGATATGGCGCGTTGTCAGGCCACGTTTTAACTTCGTGCCCGGCGCTTCGTTCTGCGCTATTGGTTGTTCAGCTTCTTGCTGCATGTGCATTAACCCGTGTTGTTTTTTTAAATATCAAAAATCGTATTCTAAAAAATGACTTTTAGCCTGCCAATGAAAAAGCCACGGAAAGGGTTTCCGTGGCCTGATTGGCGAAACATTCGTCAGACGATCATGCTTTTATGTCTTCGAACATTCACCCGATGATCATTGGTGCGCGGTTACGCTGCGCGGGCCGCTGATTTTGTCATAAATCCCGACCAGTACCAGCATTAATAATGACGGGGGTAACCAGGCAAGACCTTGTGCAGCCAGGGGCAGGTTTGCGGTCCAGGCTGGCATCAGGTCAACAAAAGCAGACGCCTTGATACCATCAACAATACCGAACACCAGGCTTACCAGCATGACCGGCGCCACGATACGCGTGGTGCTGTTCCACCAGCGCAGGGTGAAACTCAGCACAACCAGCGCGATACATGGCGGATAAATCGCCGTCAGTACCGGTACTGAAATCGCAATCAGATGGCTCAGGCCCAGGTTGGACACCAGCATGGAGAACAGACCCAGAATGAAGACCAGTGTTTTGTAAGACAGTGGCAGATACTGAGCAAAGAATTCCGCACAGGCACAGGTCAGGCCAACCGCCGTCACCATGCAGGCGATGAAAATCAGCGCACCGAGGAAGAAGCTGCCCACACCGCCGAAGGTATGTGCCACATAGGCATGCAGAATAATCGCACCATTGGTCGCATCAGGCACCAGTGAAGCGCTGTTTTCGCCGAGCTTGAACAGGCTCAGGTAAACCAGCATCAGACCCAGACCGGCAATCAGCCCTGCCAGCACGGTATAACGGGTCAGCAGTTTGGCATCAGATACACCACGGGAACGCGCGGCATTGACGATAACAATACCGAACACCAGCGCGCCCAGCGTATCCATGGTCAGATAGCCGTTAACGAAACCGCTGGAGAACGGCACTGTCTGGTAAGCATCCACCGCTGGCATCGGAGAACCGGCTGGCCAAAGTACGGCAGCAATACCCAGTGCAGCCAGCGCCACCATTTTCAGCGGCGCGAGGAAATGGCCGACAGTATCAAGCAAACGTCCCGGATACAGGGAAATGCCGATGACCAGGGAGAAATAGATCACGCTATAAATCAGCAGAGGCAGCGGGCCGTCACCGGTCATCGGTGCGATACCCACCTCAAAAGAAACGGTTGCCGTGCGTGGCGTGGCAAACAGCGGGCCAACAGCCAGATAACACACAGTGGCCAGAAGAATACCGGCACCACGACCAATTGGCGTACTCAGGGCATCCACACCGCCGCCAACGCGTGCGAGTGCAATTACCGTCATCACCGGAAGTCCGACTGCGGTGATCATAAAGCCGGCAGCAGCCCACCAGACGTCATGACCTGCCTGCAAACCAACCATTGGCGGGAAAATAATATTCCCCGCCCCGACGAATAAGGCGAAGGTCATGAAACCCAGCGCCAGAATATCTTTATTTGTTAAACGAGTACTCATGATGGGTGTCGTGTTGCCTGTTCAAATGAATAAAGTGTCCGATGCTGCCGTCGTGCCACGTCGTCAGAAAGATGAATGGCATATAACAGCCAGAGAGCACCCATGTGAGGAGCGAAGTGAGCAAAAACGCCTGATGATATGCAGATGATTACGTTGTTATGCAGGGAGTATCGAGCGACAGCGGGGGCTAAGGTAATCTTTTATAGCGTATAAAGGCAAGCCGGGATCCAAAAAGCAGAGTGTTTAACCAAATTAATGTTACAAGGCAGGTATATTCACTAAATACTGCGATAAACACACCATATGATATGTATGATTTTTGAACTAATGAAGCACAAGATATGCTCCGATAAGATTAAAAATGCGTGAAATCACCACTTTCAGGTTATTTCACGCACAGTTTACAGCATATTTACAAGGTCATCATTTGACCTCTTTCAGGGGTTACCAGACGCGGGCAGCAATATCGACCACCAGTTTTAGTTTTTCCCACTGCTGCGCTTCGGTCAGGCTGTTGCCCTCTTCCGTTGACGCAAAACCACATTGCGGGCTGAGGCAAATCTGGTTGATATCCAGATATTCCGCCGCCTCGGCCAGACGTGATTCCACGGTTTTTGCCAGTTCAAGCTCACCGGACTTGGTGGTGATCAATCCCAGAACCGCCTGCTGATGGCCTTTCTTAATGAAACGCAGCGGTTCGAAGCCACCGGAGCGCTCGTTGTCATATTCCAGGAAGAAGGCATCGATGTTCACGCCACCAAACAGGATCTCCGCGACAGGTTCATAGCCGCCTTCAGAAATCCAGGTGGAACGGAAGTTCCCGCGACAAACATGCAGACCAATCACCAGATCGTCAGGTTTACCTGCAATCGCTTTATTCAGCACGTCAGCGTAAGTACGTGCTAACTCTTCCGGAGAATCGCCACGCTCGCGGATCTGCTTCTTCTGATCTTCAGAACACAGATAAGCCCAGACGGTGTCATCGAGTTGCAGATAACGGCAACCGGCATCGTAAAACGCTTTAATCGCATCCCGGTAAACCTGCGCCAGATCGTCAAAATACGCTTTCAGATCCGGATACACTTCTTTGCTGATGGCGTTACGGCCACCGCGGAAATGCATCACACTCGGGCTTGGAATGGTCATTTTCGGCACAGCACTTCCGCTGATGCTTTTCAGGAAACGGAAATCTTCCAGCATTGGGTGCGAGCCGAAACCGAGCTTGCTGACCACTTTAATGCTGCGCGCTTTAGTCTGTACGCCGTTGAACTGGATCCCCTGCACCGCATCGTAACCTTCCACACCTTCCAGACCTTCGAAGAAATCGAAGTGCCACCATGCACGGCGGAATTCACCGTCAGTGACCACTTGCAGACCCGCTTCGCGCTGCAAGTCCACCACGCGGCGAATTTCGGTGTCTTCCACGGCTCGCAGTTGCGCGGCATCAATCTCACCGGCCTGAAACTGCTTACGGGCTTCTTTAATCGCCGCCGGACGCAGGAAACTGCCAACGACGTCTGCACGGAATGGAGGGGTTGTACGTTGCATGAAGAACTCCTTAATAACATCCCGCCGGTGGCGAAATGCGAATGATTCACAAAGTAAATAATTACGCTGCGTTATATTTAGACATCTGGATGTCTAAACGTCTTTAAGAAGATACTGTCATGCAGGGTGTTAACGGGCAACAGAGGAATTTTCATGGGACATGAATAAAGTTCATGATCGCTTCATCATTTTTCATGATGCTGGACAATATTCGCCCCATTGCGATCTGTAGTAATAAATACTATAGTTTATTTTACCAGGGACGATGACATGAACTGTTTACGTATTTTTGTTACAGAGGATTTTCACGACTTCATGACCGCCAGCAAACTGTCGGAAAAGGATATCCTCAAGTCAGCACATGAACTGGCAAACGGACTTTTTGATGCGGATTTGTCCGGCAACGTTTACAAGAAGAGAATTGCACCGTCAGGGAGATCGAAGTCAGGGTTTGGCCGGGCAGTCATCGCTTTTCGTTTTGAAGATAAGATCTTTTATATCGACGGGTGGCTGAAAAATAGTGTCCGCAAGAAAGGCAATGAAATTCCCGACAAACTTCTGTCTTTATATAAAGCAATTGCTAAAGATTTGCTCAACTTCACAGAGCTTCAACTCGAAACAGAACTTCGAAATGGATTAATTAAAGAGGTGATTTCTAATGGTTGATGAACGTTTGCTAAAAATGCAGCGGATGGCTCAACGCTTCCATGATTCATCTGGCGTGGTAACCCAAACCACGATGCGTGAAATTAACAAAATTGTTGATGAAGCCGTTCAGGAGGAAAGACTGAAAGCCTTCGCAGAAAGCTCTGCTGAACGCATTCGCGCTTTGCGTGAAAAAGAAAAAATCAGTCAGGGCGTACTGGCAAGACTCATCAATATGTCCGCCAACAGCATTCAAAAATGGGAGCGGGATGAAACCAAACCCACCGGAGCGGCGCTGATCTTACTGATGCTAATTGAAGAAAAAGGTTTACAGATCATCTGCTAAAAGAAGCCACAGCTTGTTGCTGTGGCTTGATTTTTATCCCTTTACGCCGCTTTGGCTGGCCTGTTCCTGAGGAACAATCAACTTCGGCGCCAGCGTAAACATAAACCGGGTGCCGACGCCGACTTCACTCATGACTTCAAGTTTCGTGTGGTGATGGCTGAGCGCATGTTTGACGATTGCCAGTCCCAGTCCGCTGCCGCCGGTCTGACGTGAACGGGCTTTATCGACGCGGTAGAAACGTTCGGTCAGGCGCGGCAAGTGCTGCGGCGCAATGCCCGGTCCGTTGTCGCTGATCTGGAACTGTGCGCCATGCGGCGTTTGTTGCCAGCTGACTTCAATCCGTGTCCCCGCTGGCGTGTGGTTAACCGCGTTATACACCAGGTTCGACACCGCGCTGCGCAGTTGATCTTCATTACCAAAGACCTTCAGCTTGTCGTTTACGCGAAACACCACTTCATGCCTGCCGTTGCTTAACGTTTGCACTTCACGTTCGAGCATGCCGAGCATCACCGGAATATCGACTTTCTCGTGCAAATCAATATTCGCTGAGGCTTCGATTTTCGACAGCGTCAGCAGCTGCTTCACCAGCCCGTCCATCCGCCGCGTCTGTTCCTGCATGGTATCCAGCGCTTTAGTGCGGAAAGGCTCTTCCAGCTTGGCGTCTTCCATCATTTCCAGATACCCCTGCAATACCGTCAATGGGGTTCTCAGTTCATGACTGACGTTAGCGAAGAAGTTACGCCGTGCGCCTTCAAGCTGACGCATCTGGGTCACGTCGCGTGCCACCATCAGCAGTTGTCCTTCGGAATAAGGCATGACGCGAAATTCGACATAATGCTCATTATTGAGTTGTAAATTCAGCGCCCGGCTGAAATCGCGGGTCTGGATCCACAGCCGGAATTCCGGATAACGCAGCAGGTTGAAGATATGTTGCCCGTTATCTTCCGGCCAGCGGAAACCGAGCAAATCCTGCGCCAGTCCGTTACACCAGAAAATATTGCCATCTTCAGTGGTCAGCACCACGGCATCCGGCAGCGATTCGGCACCGCTGCGAAAACGTTTGATGAGCTGACCTAATTCCCGACGGCGACGCCGGTTGCGTATCTGCATCTGGTTCAGCCCGTAAAACAGCGGCTCCCAGCTCCAGCGCCCATTCGGTGGCGTAATGCTGCGGTCGAGCCACAGCCAGTGAGAGAGTTTAAGCTGGTTGTAATAATTCCAGCCCAGTGCCGCCATCAGCGACACCAGGAGGAGCCAGCCGAAATGGCCGACGAAGATACCGAGAATTAACGCTGGCAGGCAAAAGAGAAACAATTCACCCGCCAGTCGTTTCCATGACAAACGTTCTAGCACACAGATTCTCCGCTGTGAGGGCTCAATAACGCGTTGAAAAACGGTATCCGGTACCACGAACAGTCTGGATCATTCTGTCATGTCCACTGGTTTCCAGCGCCTTACGTAAACGACGAATATGCACGTCAACCGTGCGATCTTCCACATAAACGTTAGTGCCCCAGACGTTATTGAGCAACTGTTCGCGGCTGTATACACGTTCGGAATGGGTCATAAAGAAGTGTAATAACTTAAATTCGGTCGGCCCCATATCGAGCGCCTGCTCGTTGGCCATCACCCGGTGAGACGACGGATCCAGGCTTAACCCCTGCATGTCGATCACTTCTTCCACCGCCATTGGCGAGATGCGACGCATCACGGCTTTAATGCGGGCAACCAGTTCTTTCGGAGAAAACGGTTTAGTGATGTAATCATCGGCACCCACTTCAAGGCCGCGCACCCGATCTTCTTCTTCACCGCGTGCGGTCAGCATCATCACCGGAATTTCGCGGGTCAGTGCCTCACGTTTAAGATGCTTAATAAACTGAATACCGGAACCGCCAGGTAACATCCAGTCAAGCAGGATCAGTTCAGGGTAAGGTTCAACAAGCTGCCCAATCGCTGAATCAAAATCCTCAGCTTCTACGGCCTGATAGCCATTTTGCTCCAGTACAAAACACACCATTTCACGGATTGGAGCTTCGTCTTCAACCACCAATATACGTCTAGCCATCGTAGGTCCTGCCAATAGGTTAGCGATCTTTTATTTGATTGCGGGCGCCATTATGCGTCAGTTTTGTGACAGATTTATGAATGAAAAGAATGGTTCATTACAGTCAACTATGACAGATAATTTCCGGCCATCTTGCTGAAATTGGTCTGATTTATCGGGGACAGCTTCCCCTGCCGACGTTTATACTTTACCCCATTGTCGTCATCCAGGGTTCATACGGGAGTCTCATGCGCCTGATCCACACCTCAGACTGGCACCTCGGCCAGTACTTTTTCACTAAAAGCCGTGCAGCCGAACATCAGGCATTTTTGCACTGGCTGACCGGTCAGGTGCAGCAACATCAGGTCGATGCCGTGATTGTCGCGGGCGATATTTTCGACACGGGTTCCCCACCCAGTTATGCCCGCGAATTGTATAACCGCTTCGTGGTGGAATTACAGCAAACCGGCTGCCAGCTGGTGGTGCTGGCTGGTAACCACGATTCTGTCGCCACGCTCAATGAATCGCGCGAGCTCCTTTCCTGCCTGAATACGCGGGTGATTGCCACCGTCGGTGAAAACCTTTCTGAACAGATTTTAGTGCTCAGTCAGCGTGACGGGAAACCCGGCGCGATACTGTGCGCTATCCCGTTTTTACGCCCGCGTGATCTGCTCGCCAGCCAGGCGGGACAGTCCGGCAGCGACAAGCAACTGGCATTGCAGGAAGCCATCGCCGCGCATTATGACGCGCTCTGGCAGGCTGCGCAGGCCAGACGTGACGAACTGGGCATGCCGCTGCCTATTATTGCGACCGGCCATCTGACGACTGTCGGCGTCAGTACCTCTGATTCCGTGCGCGACATCTATATAGGTACGCTCGATGCGTTTCCGGCGCAGGCCTTTCCGCCGGTCGATTATGTGGCACTGGGTCATATTCACCGTGCACAATGCGTCGCCAAAACCGAACATATCCGTTACAGCGGCTCGCCGATTGCCCTGAGTTTTGACGAACTGAGCAAAGCTAAAAGTGTGTACTTACTTGATTTTGATGGTGCGACGCTCAACGCCATCGACACACTGGAAATCCCGGTTTTCCAGCCGATGCAGATAATCAAAGGCTCGCTGGTGGAGATTGAACACCAACTGGCACAGTTCGAAGGCGGTGATCCGGCCAAACCGGTATGGCTCGATATTGAAGTCTCTACCCAGGATTATCTCAGCGACATCCAGCGACGCATTCAGGCGCTGACGGAAGATCTGCCGGTAGAAGTCGTGCTGTTACGCCGCAGCAAAGAACAGCGCATCAACAGTATTGAGCAGCAGGAAAAAGAAACCCTCAGCGAACTGAGCGTCAGCGACGTGTTTGAACGACGACTGGCGCTGGAACCGGACCCTGACGAGCCGCGTCAGGCACGGATGCGCACGTTGTTTGCGCAGGTGGTTGAACAGGTTACCAACGGTCAGAACGCGGAGGACAGCGCACAATGAAAATTCTCAGCCTGCGTTTAAAAAACCTGAACTCGCTGGAAGGCGAATGGAAAATTGATTTCACCGCCGAGCCGTTTGCCAGCAACGGATTATTCGCCATCACCGGCCCGACCGGCGCGGGGAAAACCACCCTGCTCGATGCCATTTGTCTGGCGCTTTATCATCAGACGCCACGGCTGAACATTACACCAAGCCAGAATGAACTGATGACCCGCCACACCGCAGAATCGCTGGCCGAAGTGGAGTTTGAAGTCAAAGGTGTGGGTTACCGCGCTTTCTGGAGCCAGCGCCGCGCCAAAAATTCCCCTGACGGCAATCTGCAGGCACCGAAAGTCGAGCTGGCGTTACTGGCCGACGGCAAAATTCTGGCGGATAAAGTGCGCGATAAACTCGATGCCATCGCCACACTGACCGGGCTGGATTTCGGCCGTTTCACCAAATCCATGATGCTTTCACAGGGGCAGTTCGCCGCGTTTCTGAATGCCGATGCCAACGACCGCGCCGAATTGCTGGAAGAACTGACCGGCACCGAGATTTACGGTCTGCTTTCTCAACGCGTGTTTGAGCAACATAAAGAAGCGCGCATTGCGCTGGACGGTCTGCATCAGCGCATGGCCGGAATCGAACTGCTCAGCGAAGAACAGCGCCAGACGCTCGAAGCACAACGTGCTGAACTGAACGCGCAGGAAATCAGCCTCAGTCAGCAGGCGCAGCAGTGCCAGCAGGATCTGAACTGGCTGCAACAGTGGCAACAGGTGCAGCAAAAACAGCAGCAGTCTCAGCAACAACTGACCGCCGCAGAGCAGGAAAATCTGGCCGCCGCGCCGCAGTTACAGCAACTGGCGCGCAGCGAACCGGCAGAAAAACTGCGTCCGTTACTCAATGATCGCCAGCGCTGTCAGGATGACGCGCAGCGCCTTCAGCAATTACTGATACAACTGACGCAGCAGCAGGAGCAGCAGATTGCACAGATGACGCCGCTGAGTCTGGCGGTGGAACAGGCGCACACTGCGCGGCAGAAACAGGCGGAAGAACAGCGCCAGATGCAAACGCTGATCGAAGAAAAAATCCTGCCACTGGATAGCGAAATCGCGCAATGGCGCAAATCGCTGGTGGAAACACAACAGGCGGTCAGCGAGTCGCAGAAACAGGCTGGTGAACATAGCGCGACGCTGCAGCAAATCACGGCGGAACGTCAGAAACTGGATGAGGAAAGCCGCCAGCATCACACCCGTCAGGCCGCGCTGACTGAAGCCCTTAACGTTGCACAACAACGTCAGGCTGAACTGGAAAAACAGTACCCGCAGGTAGTGTTACAGAAACGTCAAACCGAACTCATGCAGCTCCGGCCGGTGCGGCAGCAGCTGTTTTCACTCTCGCAAATCTTCCCGCAACTGAACCAGCGCGTGCAGCAACAGCATAAAGATTTTGCGCAGTACCAGATGCTGCTGGCCGAAGAAGAACTGCGTCTGGGCGCGATCCGTCTGCAATGTCAGAAACAACTGGAACATCTGAACGACGTCAAGGCGCTGCATAAACAGGAAATGCTGATCGTCAGTCTTGAAGCCGAACGCGCGAATTTGCAAAGCGGCAAAGCCTGTCCGCTGTGCGGCTCAACATCACATCCGGCGATTGAACATTATCAGCAGGTTAAACCTTCTGAAACCGCGCAGCGCGTTGAGAAAATGCAACTGGAATTCGATGCAGCAAAAGCCAGCGGTATCGAACTGGCGGCGAAAATTAAAGGCCTGAAAGAGCAACAAACACGGCTGCAAACTCAGCTTGAGCAGGATCAGCAACAACTGAATTCGCATACCCTGAACTGGCAACAACTCAGTGCGCCGCTGAATCTGACGTTTACGCTGCATGATACCGCCGACATCACGCAATGGCTGACCGCCCGCGATGAGGAAGAGCAGCATTCGCAGGCGCGGCTGAGCCAGCACGAACAGCTGGCGCGGGCTCTGCAACAGGCCAAAGATGCCCTGAACGACGCACTGAATGCACAGCAGAAAGTGCAGCAGCAAAGTGCCTTGCTGACAGAGCGCGTTACCCGGCTGGAAGAGATGCAGGCAAAATCTCAGCAAGACCTCGTGCGGTTGCAAAAGCAACTGGCGGAAGGTGAAAAATCCCTTTCTGAGCTGAATGCCCGACGCCTCGAACTGTTCGGAGAGCGTCAGGTTACTCAGGTTCGCGAGCACTTACATCAGCAACAACAGGCGACAGAACAAGCGCTGAGTGATGTCCAGACCGCGCTGCATAAGGCGCAGGAACAGCGCGACCAGTTGGCCGGTCAGTTGGCCAGTACGCAGCAGCAACAGTTACAGACCGCCGCACAACTGACGCAGGTGGAACAGGCGTGGCAGCAGGCATTGAGCGCCAGCGGATTTTCGGATGAAGCCGCAGTGAAACTGGCGCTGCTCGACGACGCGTTGCGCCAGCAGCTTCAGCAACGCAAAGAACATCTGCAACAACAACTGGCACAGGCGCAGGCATTACTGGCGGATGCCCGTCAGCAGCTCGAAAAACATCAGCTTGCCCGTCCTGCACATCTCAGTGAAACCGACAGTGATCTTAACGCCCTGACGGTGCAACAGGCGGAGCTGGCACAACAACTGAAAGTCCTGCAACAACGTCTGGGCGAAGTGAAAAATCAGCTGGAAAGCGACAAGCAACGCCACCATGGTCAGCAGACGCTGATTGCACAGATTGCGCAGGCGCAGCGGACCTGTGATGACTGGGGTTATCTCAACCAGATGATTGGCTCCAGCGACGGTGCGAAATTCCGTAAATTCGCGCAGGGTCTGACGCTCGATCATCTGGTGTATCTGGCCAACCGCCAGCTGGAAAAATTGCACGGACGTTATCTGTTGCAGCGCAAAACCAGCGATGCGCTGGAACTGCAGGTGGTCGATACCTGGCAGGCCGATGCCGTGCGCGATACCCGCACGCTATCCGGCGGCGAAAGCTTCCTGGTCAGCCTGGCACTGGCCCTGGCGCTGTCCGATCTGGTCAGCGATAAAACCCGTATCGACTCGCTGTTCCTCGACGAAGGTTTCGGTACGCTCGATGCCGACACGCTGGATACCGCGCTGGATGCGCTCGACAGCCTGAATGCCTCGGGTAAAACCATCGGCGTGATCAGCCATGTCGAGGCGATGAAAGACCGTATTCCGGTGCAGATCAAAGTCACCAAAGTGAACGGTCTGGGCGTCAGCCGCCTGAGCAGTGAATTTAAAGTCTGATCCCTCGCCACCGCCGGGCAGGTTGCTAGATAAATTGCTAGCCGCATGCCCTGCGGTGGATCCTTTTTGTGAAAGCGTGCACAAAAATCGCACCAGTTCAGTGCGCGCTTTTTCCTCAACCTGCTGAATTTACGTTTATTCCCGCTGCCGGAACGAACTGGCACGCCCTGTGCTTAACGTTATGTATACAAGTTGCAGTACAAGTTGCAACGCCTTCATAACCGCTAAGGGAACCGCCAATGAAAAACATCAAACCTGAATGCCTTCCGGTCGATAAAAAACGCCGCCAGCTGATGAAATGGCTTGCCATCACCGGCGGCGTTTCCACCCTTGGCGGTATGATGCCGACGTCAGTTTTTGCAGCCGACGACGATGAAATTCGTATTGGTTACTGGCCGATTGTCGGTGGTTTGCCGCTGTATGTGGCACTGGAACAGGGCTTTTTTAAACAAGCCGGGCTGAATGTGAAAGGCGTTAAATTCGCCAGTGCCCAGCAAATTGTCGAAGGGATGATCACCGGCAGGATCCACGGCTGCGCCAACGGCACGGCAACCGGCGCGCTGGGACTCGGGGCGATCACCTCACCGGGTCTGTTCAAAATTATCTGTTCTAACCCGTCAAACCATACGCTGGTGTTAGATGAATTTCTGGTGCCGCTCAACAGCCCGGCAAAAGCTATCAGTGACCTGAAAGGCAAGAAAATCGCCTGCGGTCCGGGGATCCAGAACGTCACGATGGCAAAAATTATTCTGGAGAAAAATGGCTTCACTAATCCGTCAGTCATTGAACTGCCGGTCGGACAACACGCGCCTGCTCTGGCCGCCGGGCAAATTGACGGCGTATATACGCTCGAACCGACCGGCACTGTCGGACGCATGAAAAACCTTTCGCGCACACTCGAAACCGGCGTTATTTCTAAATACGTGCTCGGCAACGCCGACGCCCCGTGGTTCGGCGGCGCAGCGGCACTGAACGCCAGTTTTATCGCCAGCAAGCCGGAAGAAACCAAAAAGTTTATTGCCGCTTATCAGAAAGCGGTGGAATTCATTGCGGCTCACCCTGATAAAGCGCGCGAAAACGTCGCCGGTTACACCAGCATTGAACCGGCGCTGGTCAAAGAAGTGCCGCTGCCGGGCTTCGTGATGTATCCCGATTTGAAAGGCGACAACCTGCAATGGTTCCAGAAGTTTTATGACGTCTTTACGGAAAGAAAAATCTTCAGCAAGCCGGTGGATGTCGCTTCGCTGATCTATCAGGGATAAGGAGAAACAGGATGACTTCACGCTGGTCTTCAAGGTTACTGCCGCTGGTCGGCCCGGTACTGCTGTTTTTATTCTGGCAACTGGCCGTCAGCGCAAAATGGCTGAATCCCGTGCTTCTGCCCTCGCCGGTCGAGACAATCGGCTACATGTTCCAGTCATTTTCCGACGCGTCCATGCGCACCGACATCGGCGCAACCCTTTCCCGCACGCTGGTGTCTTTTGCTTTTGCCGCCGTAATTGGCGTGCCGCTGGGCGTAATTTTGGGCAGCAATGAAAAGGTTTACCGCAGCCTGGAATTTCTGATCGACTTCTTCCGCTCCACGCCGTCGTCAGCGCTGATCCCGCTGTTTATGCTGATTTTTGGGATTACTGACGCCAACAAAATCGCCATTGCTGCCTTTGCCGCCGTGCTGGTCATCCTGTTCAACAGCGCATACGGCGTGATGAATGCCAAAAAAACGCGCCTGATGGCCGCCAAAGTAATGGGAATTTCCCGCTGGCATATTTTCAAAGACATCATGCTGATGGAAAGCCTGGCACAAACCTTTGTCGGCCTGCGCACCGGCGTGTCGATCGCGCTGGTGATCGTGATCGTCGCCGAAATGTTTATCGGATCAGAAACCGGCCTCGGCCACCGGATCATCGATGCCCAGCAGGTGTTTAACATCAAAGACATGTACGCCTCGATCCTGATCACCGGCGCGCTGGGTTATCTGCTCAATCTGGCTTTTTTGCTGATCGAGAAAAAAACCGTCCACTGGAGTAGCAAAGCATGACGCACCCTCTCTCGCTGAACCCTGATTATAAAGGCCCGCAGTTGCCGCAATATGCCACGCGCCCGGACACCCATGTGACGATCCGCGGGCTGAGCAAGGCGTTTGCCGGACAGCCGCTGTATACCGACCTGAATCTCGACTTACCGCGTGGAAAGATCGTGTCGATCTTCGGGCCGAACGGCTGCGGTAAATCGACCTTAATGAACATGATCGCCGGTCTGATCCCGGTAGATAAAGGCGACATTCTGTTCGACGGCAAAACGCTGGCGCAAACCACCATCGGCTATGTGTTTCAGAACTACCGCGACGCGCTGTTTCCATGGATGAGCGCCCGCGCCAACATCGCCTATCCGCTGATACGCCACGGCATGAGCAAAGCGGATGTGAATGCGCGGGTCGAAGAACTGACGCAGATGTTTGATATCCGTTTCGACCTGAAACGCTATCCGTATGAGCTTTCCGGCGGACAACAGCAAACTGTGTGCATCATGCGGGCGCTGGCGACGCGTCCGGAAGTGATGTTCCTCGATGAGCCTTTCTCGGCGCTGGATTTCGAGATGACGCTGTTTATCCGCGATAAATTACAGGAAGTGCAACTGGCGACCGGCGTCACTATGCTGATTGTTTCGCATGACCTGGAAGATGCGGTATTTCTGGCGGATGAGATTTTACTGCTGACGCGGCGGCCGACGCAGATTGCGGAAATCGTGCCGTTCGACCTGCCGCGCCCGCGAGGGTCGGAAATCATGAGCCACCCGGAATTTATCCGCGTGAAGGCGCACACGCTGGAAGTCTTTAAACGGGAGATGGCGCTTTAGCTGGCGGCAGTCTGCCGCCACTGACGCGGGCTGACGCCAAACCAGCGGCGGAAAGCCCGCGAAAAGGCACTGACTTCGGAATACCCTAGCAGCAACGCCATTTCGGAAATCGGCAGTTGTTGCTGTTGCAGATAATGCGTCGCCAGTTCGCAACGGACGTTATCCACCAGTTGGGTAAACGTCAGGTTCTGTTCGCGCAGGCGGCGTTGCAGCGAACTCGGCGACATACCCATTTTTTCGGCCACTTCATCAAGCACCGGCTCGCCGCGTAATAACGCCTGACGTACCCGCGATCGCACGCTGTCGGTGAGCGACTGCTGCGACGGCGCATCCGCATTCAGACGGCGGATCGCATCCTGCATGACCAGCAACAGCGTCTGATCCCGTTCCGGCATCGCCCGCTGTAAATCGCGTTTGACGATCAGCAGGGAATTGTACGGCTGATCGAAATACACCGGCGCATCAAATACTTTGCAGTGTTCATGCCATTGCTGCGGACGCGGATGCTCAAAATGCACCTCACGCGGCGCCCAGTTTTTCCCCAGCCCGTGACGCAATAAATTGAGGATCATCCCCAGCGTCAGTTCCGCATCCTGCCGTCTGCACAGAATGCTGCCGTGCCGCACCTGATAATCGAACCGGTAATGATCCCCCTTATCCACCAGCCGCGTCAGCGTATTGTGCTGATGAAAGGGAAAGGCATTCACTACGTTTTGCAGCGCGGTTTCTGCCGAAGAAGAACATAAACCGATGTAGCCAATCAGCCCTAATGACTGCGGTTTGAACTGTTTCCCGTAATGCAAACCGAAGTTATCACAACCTGACTGCGCCGCCGCTTCTTCCAGAACCTGACAGTAATTAGTCAGCCCGAGACTCAGCGTAGGTTGTTGCAGCAATTCAGGATTGATGTGGCAGATGCCTAGCACACGATCGACATCTGCCCCTTTGGCCTGAATAAAATCGCTCAGGCCGCTGGCGGCTGCGGCCAGCACCCCCCGGTGGCTGTCATTGCTGCGCGTCAGCGCGTTCAGCGCATTGCTGAAACCGGCTCCGGAAGCCGTTGAAGAAAGGCCTGTCTGCATCGTCTTTTACTCCCTTTATGTCGGCAATAAAAAGTGTCGGTGATAAAAGAGAATTGCAAGTTCCGTACCAGCACCTTGCTTCACATCTCCGGGTGATAAACCAATGCAATACAATGAGATAAATTTTCGGCAGTTTTGCCAGCCGCGCCTGCGCCCTGCTACGGCGCCCGCTTTTCGTGCAGCTTCATCCGATCACAAAGGGATGATGCGCCTTCGCCAGATACTCACGGCACAGGCGCAGGCTCTCTTGTTCCCATTCATTGCCAAGGCTTTGCGCCATTTCCGTGGTGGCATGCGATCCGCGCCAGGCCAGCAACTGAATCCGCCGCTGAATAATCAGTGTCGGGATCACCGCCAGATCGGCATCGCTCACGTGACAAATACGTGCGTAACCTTCCAGCCAGTGGCGGACCCACGCCTGCGCCCGCGGATGATGTTCAACAAAACTGATCGCCGCCGCCGCATCATGCAGATACCAGCCCATACCGCAGTCATCAAAATCGATCACCCGGGTTTCACCTTTGTGCAACAGTAAATTCGTCAGGCGCAGATCGGCGTGGATCAGCCCGTAGCGCTGTGCACTCTTGCCGTAACTTTTCAGCACGCTGCCGGTGTGCGCCAGCGTCTCTTCAATCAGCGGGATCCCGGCCGCCGTCATGCCCGGCGCATCCTGCCAGCGGCCCCAGTGACCGTGCGGGCCGACCATGGTATCGCTGTCCCAGATAATACGGCGAAACCCGGCCGGATGCGGCCACTGACGGCTGTGCTGATGCAGGCGCGCAGTCACTTCCCCCAACTGAGCAAACGCCCGCGGATCCACATCCGTGGTTGGCATTTCGCCCTCAATCCAGCGAAAAATCACCACATTGCGGTTTTCAGTTTCGCTCACCGCGACAGTTTGCACAGCGGTACCATCCCGCCCTTTTACTGCCTCAGGCACCTGAATCTCGCTTTCACGCAGCGCATCCAGCCACGCCAGTTCACTCTCTATTTCATCCCGCTGGTGATAGCCCCCGCGGTGAACACGCAGTGCATAACGTTCGCCGTCGGGGCAGCGCAGTAAAAAAGTGGCATTTTCCGACCGGCAGATCAGCGAAAGATGCCCTTGCAGATCAGGGGAATAGCGGCGCAATGCTTCTGTTGCCAGCAGATTCAGGCTGGTGTCATCGAGCATGTCAGATTGTTTTGCAGTCATCAGGTTCCACTCCGTACCGGTTAAATCAAATCGATATTGCGGATAGCCAGAATGGAAGGGGCGCGTTTTCGTCGCTTGACTCAGGAACAGCAAATGTTGACCGCAAAACACGCGTGACGCGCTGACGGCGAAAAGTTGACTGCAACGCACAGCAGTCAGCGCGCTGAGGTCAAGTTTTACCGCTTTCCCCGGCGCATTATCAAATCACCTTCCGCCGTCATGGCATTTTTTTGCACACCGGCAGTGACGTTGAAACCGCCTGTCAGGAGATGACTCTCATGTTGAAAACCAATGCGTTTGATGCCGCCAGCAGCGGCAATATTTCAGCCGACAATCTGGCGATGATAGAACGCCGCCGTCGTTTGCTGGGCCCGGCTTACCAGTTGTTCTACAAGAATCCAGTGCATCTGGTGCGCGGCGAAGGCGTGTGGGTGTATGACGCTGATGGCCGCCGTTATCTCGACGTCTACAACAACGTGCCTTCCGTTGGCCATTGCCATCCTCATGTGCTGGAAGCGCTGGTGCGTCAGGCATCCACGCTGAACACGCACACCCGTTATCTGCATGAAAATGTCCTGAACTTCGCCGAAAAACTGGTGGGCACCATGCCCGCTGAGCTGAGCCAGGTAATGTTCACCTGCACGGGCAGCGAATCTAACGATCTGGCGCTGCGTATCGCCGAAGATTTTACCGGCGGCACCGGCGTTATCGTCACCGAATTCAGCTATCACGGCATGACCAAAGCGATTGCCGGGCTATCGGCCTCGATGGGGCCATACGTTAAAGTGAACGGTGATGCGCGGGTGATTCCGGCACCGGCTCACCACCCGGCTAACCCGGCTGAAGTTGGCAAGCGCTTTGCCAACGACATCCGTGCCGCACTGGCGGATATGGATCGCCATGGCATCAAACCGGCTGCCCTGATGATCGACACCTTCTTCACCAGCGACGGCGGTTTCTTCGATCCGGCCGGTTTTCTGAAAGAAGCCATCGACGTTATTCACGAAGCCGGGGCGTTGTATATCGCCGACGAAGTCCAGCCGGGCTATGGCCGTTCCGGCGAACATATGTGGGGCTTCCAGCGCCACGGCGTGTTGCCAGATATCGTGACGCTCGGCAAACCGATGGGTAACGGACACCCGATGGCGGGCATCACTATTCAGCCGCACATCCTGGAACGCTTCGGCAGTGAATCGAGTTATTTCAATACCTTCGGCGGCAATACCGTGTCTTCTGCGGTCGGGCTGGCGGTGCTGGAAGTTATCGAGCAGGAAAACCTGATTGCCAGTGTCGGGCTGGCGGGTAAAGCCATTCTTGACGGCATCACCGTACTCTCTCAACGCTTCCCGGCGATTGGCAGCCTGCGTGGCGCAGGACTGTTCGTCAGCGTCGATTTCGTCAACGAAAACGGCGGGCCGGATTCCGCTACCGCGCTGGCGGTGGTCAACGCACTGCGCGAAGAAGGCGTGCTGATTGGCGCCTCCGGCCCGCATGCCAACATTTTGAAGATCCGCCCGCCGCTGGTCTTTACCGCAGAACACAGCCAGATCCTGGTCAATGCGCTGGAAAACGTACTGAGCAAGATGTTCTGACTGAAGCGGGTTACAAACGGAAAGGGCGCAAAATCTGCGCCCTTGAAGTTGATAAACGGATAATGGCTTACAACGCGAAACGTGATTGCGGCCAAAGCCAGGCAGCGCCGCGTACGCCGCTCGAATCACCGTGTACGGCTTTGAGGATCGGCGTTTCACATTCCCCGCCAAACACCCATTGTTTAATCAGCAGCGGCACCGTCTGATACAAACGATCCACGTTACTCATGCCGCCCCCAAAAACAATCACGTCCGGGTCGAGGATATTCACCACGTTCGCCAGCGCCTTGGCCAGACGACGCTCATAACGCCCGAGCGCCTGTTCTGCAGTTTCATCGCCCTGCTCCACCAGCGCAATAATCTCTGCGCCTTTGAGCCGCTGACCGGACAAACGAAAATAGTCTTCTGCAAAACCGGTGCCGGAAACAAAGGTCTCGACGCAGCCTGATTTCCCGCAGTAACACGGGACTTCACGGGCAAACTGCATTTCTTCTTCATCCTGCCACGGCAGCGGGTTATGCCCCCATTCCCCCGCATTGCCGTTGCCGCCCGCATGCGCCGCACCGTGAAGCGCCACACCGGAACCGCAACCGGTACCGATTATCACGGCAAATACGGTGTGACGGCCCGCGCCCGCGCCGTCAGTGGCTTCTGACACCGCCAGGCAATTGGCATCGTTGGCAATATGTACTTCGCGTTTTAACAGCAGCGCCAGATCCTCATCCAGCTGTTGTCCGTTCAGCCAGACCGAGTTGGAATTTTTCACCTTACCGGTAAATGGCGACAAGGTGCCGGGGATCCCCAGCCCCACGCTGCCACGTTGACCTGTGGCTTTTTCGGCGTCCAGCACCAGCCCTTCAATCGCTTTGAGCGTACGTTCGTAGTCATTTCTCGGCGTATCGACCCGTTTGCGAAACAGCTCTTTACCTTCATCAGATAACGCAATGACTTCTATTTTTGTGCCGCCTAAATCAATGCCAATTCGCACGTGTTGCTCTCCTTTTACACTTTGCAGGGTCAGTTTTTTTGAGTTTATTCAGTTTAGAAGCCAGACGCGACTGTCACCAGAATAAGCTGTTATGCAATGTTACAGGGTGCGGCGATTTCTTAACGACGGCTGACGCTCAATTGGTTATCATGCCGCCCTGCATTCATTTATTCAGCGTACCACGAGTGCGCCGGGACAGGGATAACGCCATGTTATGGTTTAAAAATTTGTTAGTTTACCGTTTGAGCCGTGAAGTTTCGTTATCTGCTGACGAAATGGAAAAACAGCTCAGTGCTTTCACCTTTACCCCGTGCGGCAGCCAGGACATGTCGAAAACCGGCTGGGTCTCCCCGATGGGTTCCCACGGCGGCGACGCGCTGACGCATGTCAACGGTGGTCAGATCCTGATCTGCGCCCGTAAAGAAGAAAAAATCCTGCCTTCTCCGGTGATTAAACAGGAGTTACAGGCCAAGATTGAGCAGCTCGAAGGTGAACAACACCGCAAGCTGAAAAAGACTGAAAAAGATTCCCTGAAAGATGAAGTGTTGCACAGCCTGATGCCACGCGCCTTCAGCCGGTTCAGCCAGACATTCATGTGGATTGATACCGTTAACGGCCTGATCATGGTTGACGCCGCCAGCGCCAAGAAAGCCGAAGACATGCTGGCGCTGCTGCGTAAAAGCCTCGGTTCGCTGCCAGTGGTGCCGCTGACCATGGAAAGCCCGATCGAACTGACGCTGACCGAATGGGTGCGTTCCGGCGATACCCCCGCCGGTTTTACGCTGCAGGACGAAGCCGAGCTGAAAGCGATCCTGGAGGAAGGCGGCGTGATCCGCTGTAAGAAACAGGTGCTGGTCAGCGATGAAATCGCCACGCATATCGAGAACGGCAAACTGGTGACTAAGCTGGCGGTTGACTGGCAGGAACGTATCGCCGTGGTGCTGGCGGACGACGGCAGCATTAAGCGCCTGAAATTCAGCGACGTCATTCGTGATCAAAACGAAGATATCGACCGCGAAGACTTCGCTGGGCGTTTCGATGCAGATTTCGTGCTGATGACCGGTGAACTGGCAGCGCTGATCCAGAACCTGATCGAGGCATTAGGCGGCGAAGCGCAACGCTAAGACCGGATGCAAAACGTAAAAAAGGCGCTCATGAGCGCCTTTTCTGTGTCTGAAGAAGTTATTTAGTCAGATACTTACAGAGGTATGAGGTGGTTTCGCCGACCTGTAAGTTGAATTCACTTTTACCCGGAATGTAGAACGTCTCGCCTGGCTTAAATACCTGCCAGTCCGGTGATCCCGGGATCAACACTTTCAGTGAACCGCTGATCACCGTCATTTCTTCCGGCTTTGCAGTGCCGAAAGTATATTCACCGACGGCCATCACGCCAACACTGGCTGAACCCGTGCTTTCGCTGTCAAAACCAATCGACTTTACTTTCCCGTCAAAATACTCATTATTTTTCAACATAGATTGGCCCTTTGCGATAAATTTCAGAGCCTTCATATTAGGGGCAGAAAGCGCCTTCTGTCACTGATTATTACCGCTTTATCCGCACGAGACGACACCGCCCGCAAAGCGGTAGCGCTGATTTGATTTTACGGCCGCACAGTGCCATTGTGGGTAGCTGTTCGCCCCTCAGTCATACCTCAAACCACCAGTTCCGCCGCCAGTTTTGCCATCAGTACATTCGGTAACAGCACCGGAATATTCAGATATTTTTTCAGCACATCGAGGTGATGGCGGTTAAAGCCGATGCAATCAAGCACCACGACTTCCGCACCCTGTTCAGCCAGATGCATCGCCGCGTCCGTCAGCGCCTGATCGTCAGAAAGATACGGGCTGGCAACAGCAAAACAGGGCGCTTTGGCTAATTTTCGCCATTTGTTCGCCTGCTCAACCACCTGTGATTCAACCGGCACCACAATCCCCGCACGATGCTGACCGACTATTGAGGCGATCAACGGTGGAATAATGCGGTCAGGCTCCAGCAGCAGCGCATTGTTAGCATGCAGATGATGAAATTCGCCGGTGCAAAGCAGCAGAATGGTCATGCAACCCAGGGCTTCCAGTACGTCGATTTTTTCCTGTAATCCGCTTTCCACGCGGTGCGCAGCCATCGTAACCTGCGAACCATCCAGCAGGCGGGTGACCAGTACAGCGTCGCCCTCAGCAGCCGCATAACGCTGCTCTATTTGCTCCCTGCTTAACCCGTCGAGTAAGCCCACATGGGTGACTGACCCGGCCGGCAGATGTTCCATCAGCAGCGGCATAATGTCGCTGCGTGGTGCCTGTCCGATTGTTAACGTCGCAAGGGATGTCATCATCGTGTTACTTCCGGTTTTGCAGGTGACGCAAGCTTCCGTACAGCGACAACAGGAGTTGATATTCATCGGCATCAAAGAACTGACAAGTGCCGCGGCCAAACTCTTTCGCCACTTCAACAGCAAATTTTGCCGCCAGTGCGATATCCACTTCATGACTTGCCCCGGTGCCACAGCCCGGCACAACAGATTCCGCCGTAATAGCCACACCGACCACCGGCACGGTCGTCGCCGTTGACGGTTGCAGAATACTGTTCAGATGATGCACACCGTTGCCGTAAGGCGTGATGTCCTGCGTGGTAATCGGAAAAGTGACCGCCGGTTTGCCGCTGGTCATTTCCATGATGCGCAGCAAATCTTCAGAAACACGCAGGATGTAACCCTCTTTCACCGTCGGTGAAATGGCATAACCCTTGTGATTGATGATGCGGTTGCCTTTGGTGGTGTCGATAGACAGGATCGCGTCCACGCCGTCCACCACTTCGTTGTCGTTCATGGTCACGTCATCAATCGGCGAATCCATAAAATCGACCGGATCATGCGGACGGGTCGGTGCGTTCGGGCAAATGTGGGTGGTGATAATCACATCACCGTCGAGCACATCGCCCTTGCGCTGCATATCAGCCAGTTTAAGTGCGCTGGTGACAGCGGCAATCGCACCATCGCCATCAGAGACCAGACCGATACGCGTCGGACGCGCGCCAATCCCGCCCAGACGACCGATAATCCCAAGCGTGGGTGCCGTGCCACCACTGCTTTTACCCTGACTGCCCGGCACAGTGATACGCACAAAATCAGTGCCACCTTTCGGGCCGTCAGCGCGGTGTGTGCTGGCGGTAATCCCCGGATAACGGGCGAACAAGTCCACAATGTCCTGACCGCTGACGTGGGCGCTGTCAATCAGTTCGAATACCGTTAATGTCTGTTGCAAACTCATCACTCAGTCCTCTTAAAACATCGCGACCGGCGTATTTCACGCAGTAGCCAAAACGGTCGCGGGTGCTGTTCATCGTGGAACAGTCAGGTGTTTAATGCTGGCTGAACATCAGCCCTGGTGTTGGTGCGGTACTCACTACTTTTTGGCACTGAAGATCGACGTGAAGAAACTGTAAAGCGCGTCACCGGCAATAAAACCTGCCGCCAGCACTTCCATTGGCGTACGCCCTTTTTCACCCCAGATCCGGATAATGATAATGCGCAGCACGATGCCACAGACCACGGCCCATCCGGCCATCACGCTGTTGATCAGCAAACCGGTCGCCAGCAGTACGCCAAGCTGGCGTTTCGGTCCGCCAATCAGCTGAATCAATGCGCCCGGAATCGCCCAGATCAGCAGGCTGTGTGCAATGCCCGGCTGAGCACCGGCCTGAATGGTTTTGGCATAAACCCGCGCCACCGGCGGCACTAAATCCTGGGCGAAGTAACCGTAATGGGCGTACCACACCACCGGAATGGCGATGACAAATGCCAGCAATGCGGCGAATAACTGGATGCGGCGGCCGTAAAGTTCAGCCTGCAAATCTTTGCCGTAACCGCGCAAAATAAATCCGGCTTTCAGATCAAAACCCATATCAGCAAATGCCGGACCGGTAGCAGCGGTAAAGCCCGTCAGGACGCATAACGCCAGCGGAGGGAAACCAATCAGAATACCGATAATTAAGGTAATCAGCGCCACGGCAAAGGCAGGGAACCAGCCGGAGTGCATCGCGGCAATCCCGACAATCAGCTCGTGGAAGAAGGCGGCAAAGGCGGCGTAAATCACGAACGCAATCAGCATGCTGACTGACATTTCACTGTACAGGCCGCCCGCCAGCGCCAGCAGTGCCGCGATGGCGATATAACCGAATGCGCCCAGCCCGAGTGCTTTACGCACCTCTTTCGCCGGTTGGGTAAAGGTCGTTTTGGCGTCGGCATGTTTAGCACGCACCACCTGAATCACCTGCAGCAGCGACACCAGCCCCGCGCCGACCATCATGCCGTGAGGAATATACAGCGCGTTGAGGTCCAGCCCGGCGACCGGCTGCGCATAAGCGCGGATCAGCAAGCCAATACCAAACATGCTGAGCGCCCAGATATTGCCGATAAACGCCGTGCCGAAAGCCGCCATCGGGATTTTCAGCATCGCTCCAGCCACACCAACAACCACGCCCGCGACCAGCAGCCAGGCCTGACGCCCGCCGTTATCACCGGCTTTAATCGCTTCAGCCGCCGCAACACCGGGTGGCCAGGCATTGCTGGCCGGGAACACTTTGGTGTCGAACAGGCGATAAAGCAGGTAGGCATCGAGCAACATCGCTGCGGCCACACCGGTAAACATCGGCATGATCAGTTGCGGCTGGCCCATGACATAAGGAATAGCGATCGGCATCAGCAAACTGTTTGCCGCACCAAAGGTCGCAGATGAAATGACGGTTTGCGCCAGATTCTGCGTATGAACAGAACGGTAGCGGTAAAAAGCCTGCATCGGAATGCGTGCCAGTAACATGGCAAACAGCGCGCCTATAATCGAGGTATTCGGCGTAACGCCTAAAGTAGTAATCAGCTGGACACCGATGATTGCGCCTAAAACAGACAACAGAATCATCACGATGAGAGTGCCAATATCCTTTAGCGGATTCTCCTTATTATTCTTTGCAGGTTGATCTGACATAAGGCCCCTGGTGTTGAGCAAGTATTTCACATAGCAAATAATCCGGGTCCGTTATTCGTCATTATCCTGACGGCTGCTACATGGCCGTTTTAGATAAATGCCAATACTCATCACCCAATTTTTCGGCAATTTGCCGGGTTACGGCAATCAGCCCTTCTTTTATTCCTTCCGGAATTTCTTTCCCCTGCGCCGGCGAAGGGAAAGATAAACATAATCCAACGGTTTCATTACGGTGCTTATTAAAAATACTGGTGGCTAAGGTACTTATTCCCAGCAACGTTTCGTTGTTGGCAAATGACACCCCCGTCAGGCGGACATCGGCCAGCCTGGCTAACAAAACCTCCTTGCTCTCAGGCGAATTAGCAGAATTCGCCTGATATTTTCCGCTAAACCGCGCCAGAACCTGGTCATCGGTATAGCGCGAAAGGATCGCGCGCCCGATAGCCGTTTCGTGCGCGGGCAAAAGGCTTCCGGCCGGAGTAACCACTTGCAGATACGTTCTGCCGGGAAACATGCGCATCACCATAATGTCGCGCCCTTCCAGCATCGAGATATAACCCGTGCATTGCGTCAGCTGACTGAGTTGCGTCATATACGGCGACGCTAAATCCACCAGCGGGGCCGACAAATAATGGCTGGAGACGGCCAGTAATAATTTTCCGATGCGGTACAGACGGCTGTCCGGATCACGTTCCAGCAGCCCTTGCGTTTCCATCGTCATCAGCAGACGGGACACCGTACTTTTCGGTAATTTTAAATTTTCGACCACATCACTGAATGACAAACCGGGATGCCCCTGACTAATCCCCTGTTTTGAAAATAATTTCAGTACCGCAGCCGCATTTTCTAATGTGGTCATAAAGGAGTGAGTTCCGGTATATGGAACAGGGTTCCTGTTAAGTTAAATAAAAACTAAAGCTGATACGTGTCAGCGTCAAGTCGTTTATTTTTCACGCACAACACGTCAGGCAAATGAATATGCTTAAAGGAATTCTTAAATAGATGAAATTAAGAGTCAGGCAAGTTAAATGCCGAGTATTAATGAGGTGACGGACGTAAAACTCAGCAGATTATCGTGATTAAATATTGCGCAAAATATACAGGGCGATGGAGGCTTCAATGAGGATGATGGTGATCGACAGGAGGGCAGGCATCACTTTGGCATGCTGATTAAAAAACGACATCAGGGACTTCATCATGGGTTCCATTGTTAGAGGTTAAAGTAATCACCTGAGTTATTATGTTACGCCCACATATACATCAGTACAATACTTAAGCATACGTGATCCCCCTCACATGACATGGCCCGTTTTGTTTACACCGGTTCCTGATTCAAGCTTGAGTCACAACGTGCTGACATAAAAAAACGAGCCACCCGGGTAATGCCGGTCACTTAAGGTGACCGGCATTGTTTTTTAAGGGATATTTCGACCTTTTTTCTCTCACTTCCCTCGCATATTCACGCTCACGTCTCGAGGGCAGTTTGAGCATCGCTGCGTTGCTGTAAAAATGCTTCAGATGACCCGGGATGGCTCCCGCTGATGCCCACGGCAGCCCGATTAACAACCGTAATATCTCCGACACTGCACCGCTAAAACTCAGCTGATAAGGCA
>NZ_JAHXYO010000032.1:0-43093 GCF_019969905.1 Rahnella sp. GSA61A
CAAACTCTTCAATTAAAAGTTCGATTTGCTTCAACAAGTGAAGCGGTGCTCAGAGATTACTTCGTAATAATTCAACTAAATGAATTACTGCTTGGTCACTCTAAGACTTGATATTTTTTGCCACCGAGGTGGCTGATATCGTCTTGTGAGTGCCCACACAGATTGTCTGATAAATTGTTAAAGAGCATGCCGCGGTTCGCAAGGAATCTTATGCGGCGCGGGAGGCGTATATTACGTTTTCCCGCTGAAGAGTCAAGAGATTATTCATTCGAACATTCTTCTTTTTCTCTTCCAGTCCGGGCGACTTGTCAGTCGTTGTTCCCGGTCAGTGGAGGCGCATTATAGGGAGTTCTCAGAAGGCCGCAACCCCTAAAATACAAATAATTTACCGACCGCTGAATCTTTCATCAAATGATGTTTAAAGCGGCAATTCCTGGATACTTCTGAAGCCATATGCCTGTAAAACAGGCAGCAAACTTTGCGCCTCTGCAGTCATCGCCATGCAGTAGGCGACACACTCGATTTCCACATCGGCTTTTCTTTCAGGAATTGGCACATGAGAAGTTTCAATTAACCAATGCGCACGCCTCGCAATCGCAGAACCCGAGTCGATCATACGCGTACCATCAGGCAAAACCTGTGACAGCTCTTGCGAAAGCAACGGGAAATGCGTGCAACCTAAGACCACCGTGTCTGGCGGTTCACGTAAACGCAACCAAGGATGCAGGATTTTCTTCAACGCCGCTAACGAAACCTCTTCACCATGCAGCTTCGCTTCCGCAAGTTCTACCAGTTCCGCCGAACCCAGCATCAGAATCTGACAATCCGTCGCAAAGCGTGCGACCAGATCATGCGTATAAGGACGCTGAACTGTCGCACGGGTCGCCAGCAATCCGACCACACCATTACGCGTTAATTTAGCTGCAGGTTTGATTGCCGGGACAACCCCGACAACAGGACAACTAAATTTGGCGCGTAATGCGGGGAGAGAAACGGTGCTCGCAGTGTTGCAGGCGATGACAATAATAGAAAGGGGATGGCGTTTCGCAACAGCGGTGACAATCTCCACCACGCGCTCAACGATAAACTCTTCGGATTTCTCGCCGTAGGGGAAAGCCACATTATCGAAGGCATATATATAGTGCAGGTCCGGCAACATCTGCCGGACCTCATCATAAACCGACAACCCGCCGACGCCAGAATCGAAAACCAGCACCGTCGGGCGGTCAGGAACTTGTGTTGTATCAGAAGGTATAGCTTCCAGTAAGGTTGTACTCACGTCCTGGTGTTTCGTAGCCATAAACCGTCTCGTAATCTTTATCAAAGAGGTTGGCAATTCTACCACGAACCGTCAGATGTGACGTTACCGGATATGACACAGCAAGATCCCAAAGACTCACACCACCCAGGCGTACATTTTCATTGGTGTTGTAATTCTTATCGTATCGTTCACCCAAATACTGATAATTGAGCGACCAGTCAAAATCAGCCACAGTCCAGTCGAGCTGATATTTCGCCTGTTGTTTAGCACGGCGTAATAAAATCTCGTTGGTCTCAGCATTGCGGGGATCCAAATATTCCAATGTGACCTGATGCCTCAACGGACCCGTATCGAAAGACCCGGTCCATTCAACACCCTTAATTGTTGCCTTATCGATATTGTAATAACCGAATTGCTGATTGTCGTAACTGATCATCTGATCGATGTCATTACGATAAGCAGACAAACGCCAGTTCAATGGTCCGGTCAGGCCTTCCAGCCCACCTTCCCATTCTTTACTTTCTTCAGGCTTAAGATCGGCATTACCGCCAAAACTGCCATATAACTGTCCCTGATTAGGCGCTTTAAACGCTGTTCCGTAAGACGCAATCAAACGGTAGCCGTCAATAAACTCCCAGGCAGCACTACTTTGCCAGGTGCCATGCGAACCAAACTGTGAATTATCGTCATTACGCACTGCGCCTTCAAAAGTAAAATCGCTCACTTTTTGCTGAGCTGTCGCGTACACCCCCGTGTTTCGTTGGGTATAGCCATCGGTAATATAGTTGGTGCCTGGCTGAGTACTGAGTTTCTGCCAGTCAGCGCCAGCGCTGAGGGTTCCCTGCCCTACCTGGAAAGTGTTTCCCCATTGCAGGTTGTATTGATCTGAATCGTCCAGCGTTGCAGAAGCGGAATAAGGACCGTATTTCGGGTCATAATTGTAGTCTTTAGTATTGCTATAGCTTCCGCTGATTTGCGTCGAATAGATCCCTTGCTGGAAGCGCAACCCGGTATCGTAAGTCCGGCTGTACAACTGGCGTGTGTCAGGCAGCGCATCACTGTGTGCCGGATCTGCGTAACTGTATGTTCCGTCATAGGCCGTGCGGTTATCAAAACCGTATGCGCGGGCAAAACCGCTGAACTGGTCGTTGAACTGATGCTCAAGACCTGCCCAGAGCGTCTTACTCATGAAGCCATCACGATCGGGTTGACGCGGATCACCGTAATTATCCGGCAGATTCGCCACCACATCGGTACCTTTTGTATAGGTATAGTTCCCCGCTACCGTCAGAACAGTATTCTCACCGAGTTTCTGCTGCGTTGAGCCGTCATAAGCCTGATAGCCGTTTGAACCGATACCGGCTGTCAATGTCGTGCCTAATTTATCACGCGTGGTAATGATGTTAACCACGCCCCCAATGGCATCGGAGCCATAAACTGCCGAGCGTGGGCCACGAATAAACTCAATACGCTGAACCAGAGAAATGGGAATCTGGCTGATATCCACCGCGCCGGAAATACCTGCCTGGTTAAGACGCACACCATCCATCAGCACCAATGTGTGGCTGGCATTCGTTCCGCGAACAAATAATGAGGTCTGCTGGCCCATTCCACCGTTCTGGGCAATATCCACGCCCGGTAAACGACGCAAAACATCAGCCACAGATTTTGACTGCCACCGGTCGATATCTGCGCGCGTGACGATATCCGTCGGCGCGAGTACTGAGGAAACGGGCTGTGGAAAACGGTTCGCGGTAACAACCAGATCATCGCCACTGTTTGTGGAAGTGCTGTCTTGCGCCCACCCTGAAAAAGCCGTGACAGATAATGCCGTCAGCAGCACATGCTTTTTAATTGTCATGAATCGAGCATCCAAACTTAATTGGCGGATGCCGCAGAGGATCACCGACGGTATTTCGCGACGACGATGATTAATGCGACGTAACATCGGCAGGTCTTCGGACTTAGGATTTGCAGGCTAATTAATTACGTCGTAATTAATTAAAAAATACCCGCACCGGGCGATGACTTCCCATCTCCTCTTCTCTCTTGTCTTTATATAAAGAGGGAAAGAGAAAGAAGAAACAGTGTCTGCATAATAAAGAATGCTATCGCCGTGATTTCCCCATACCGCTGCGCGCCAGTTCCGGATTCACACCGGATTCCCTTTTAACTCAGTCAATGAGGCCGAAGCGCAATCCTACGATCAACCCATTTGGAAATCCAGACATCCGTAACGTCAGGTATGTTTTAGCGGAAGAAATGCAACAAAGGTGGACATAGGAGTGACTTTCCCTACAATCCCCGCAAAGTTTGTTCATTTACTTCCTGTTAGACGAGATAACCGATGACGCCTGAAAACCTGCCCATTGAACACTATGACGACCAGTTGGCGGAAAAGACCGCACGTCTCACGGCGATGATGTCGCCTTATAATGCGCCGCAGCCTGACGTTTTCCGTTCTCCTGTCAGCCATTATCGTATGCGCGCCGAATTCCGTGTCTGGCACGATGAAGGCGACCTGTACCACATCATGTTTGATCAGCAGACCAAAGCCCGTGTGCGTGTGGACCAGTTCCCGACCGCCAGCGAACTGATTAACCGCCTGATGCCTAAGCTTATTGCGGCCATCAAACAAGATCCGGCATTGCGCCGCAAGATCTTCCAGATCGACTATCTGTCGACCCGCAGTGGCAAAATCATTGCCTCGCTGCTTTACCATCGTAAGCTTGATGACGAATGGCAGCATGCCGCCACCGCCTTGCGCGACCAGTTGCGCGCTGACGGGTTTGACATCCAGCTGATTGGTCGTGCAGCCAAAACTAAAATCATGCTCGATCAGGATTATGTCGACGAAGTCCTTCCGGTGGCGGGCCGCGATATGATTTACCGTCAGGTGGAAAACAGTTTCACCCAGCCAAACGCTGAGATGAACATTCAGATGCTGGAATGGGCGCTGAAGGCCACGGAAAACTCGACCGGCGATTTGCTGGAACTTTACTGTGGTAACGGCAACTTCTCGCTGGCTCTGGCACGCAACTTCCGCCGCGTTCTGGCGACAGAAATCGCCAAACCTTCCGTCACAGCCGCGCAATTCAACATTGCGGCGAACCATATTGATAACGTGCAGATTATCCGCATGGCGGCCGAAGATTTCACACAGGCGCTGAATGGCGTACGCGAATTCCGCCGTTTGCAGGATATTGATTTAAGCGGGTATGAATGCAACACCATTTTTGTCGACCCGCCGCGCAGCGGACTGGATGACGAAACAGTGAAGATGGTGGCAGGCTACGACCGTATTCTTTATATCTCCTGCAATCCGGAAACACTGTGCGCGAATCTGGAAACACTGAGCAAGACGCACCGCGTGACACGTCTGGCGTTGTTTGATCAGTTCCCGTATACGCACCATATGGAATCTGGCGTGCTGCTGGAAAAAATCTGACAGCGGATGAAAAAACAAAAACGGGCACCTTTTGAGTGCCCGTTTTTACTTCAGTCCGTTATCCGCAATACTACAGATAAACCCGCAGATATTCTGACAGACACAGGATCGCCATTGCCTGTCCGTAAGGCATCGAGGTCAGCGCGATTTCACGATAGAAATCGAGATCATTCCCCATCGCCGTTCCGAATGATGTTTGCGTCAGCTCCCCTGCCGGGTTGATGTGTTTGATCACCCCCTGAATGGCTTTCTCCGCCACCGGCGCATAAGACGCATCGATATAACGTTTACGCACGGCTTTCAGAATGCCATAGGCGAAACCGGCGGTCGCTGAGCTCTCAAGATAAGATTGCGGGTCATCAAGCAGCGTATGCCATAAACCGCTGTCATCCTGACATTTCGCCAGCGCACTGACCTGACTTTCCAGCACCTGCAATAAATAGCGACGGGTGGCGTTATTTTCCGGTAAATCCACCAGTTCGAGGAATTCCGGGATCGCGATGGTCAGCCAGCTGTTGCCACGCGCCCAGCGGGCCTGCGCAAAGTTATGATGTCCGTCGAACGTCCAGCCGTGGAACCACAGACCGGTCTCGCGATCCATCAGATACTGCACGTGCATCAGGAACTGATACGTCGCTTCTTCGACAAACTCCGGACGATCCAGCAATTTGCCGATTTTCGCCAGGGGCAACACGCTCATCATCAGCGTGTCATCCCACATTTGCTGGTGATTTTCGTTGTTATAAACGATGTGCTGCATCGCGCCTTTATCAGTGCGCGGCATTTCGTACATTACCCATTCCGCCCAGCGCTCCAGATAAGGGCGCCATGCCGCATTGCCGGTTTCCTCATAACGATAAGCCAGCGTCAGGAACGGGCTCATGGTATTGACGTTTTTGGTCGGCGTGCCTTCCGCCAGACGCGCGGTAAACCAGTCGTCGATCACCGCACGCATTTTTTCGTCACCAGTCTGCTGATAATACTGATAAATCCCGTAAAGTCCGATACCGTGCGTCCACTCCCAGCCTGCCCAGCCTTTGGTATCAATCACGCGGCCATCGTCCAACCGCAGCAGGAATTCACCGGTTTTATCTTCGATATTCACCAGATTGTTGGTCACGTTGTGGATCAGCGATTTCAGTTCCCCGCGAGAAATGAAATGTTCCGGCTGTCGCAGCAAGGCACTGTGTTTAACTTCAAAAACTTTCATGGCGTTCTCCTGTGAATTCAAAATTTATAAACGTCCCTGGACCGGCATTTCAGCGGTATTTTCACGGGTCAGCTTTTCGGGAGGCGGGTTATTGCGATGCAGATAACCGATGTTGTTATTGCCCCACAGAGATTCGTATTTCATTCCTGTCAGCATTTCGACCGTAGCCCGGTCTTCCGGCGTAATTTGCTCCGGTACGATACGGTTAGCATCACGCATTTTCTGCGTTTCGCGGGTCAGCACACCGTGCGTTTTCTGATTAAGACGGAAGAACAGGGAGATGGTGAAACCGATACTGAGCATCAGCAATGACCCGATCACCAGTACACCAAGAATGGTATGACCGACTGCCGGAACCTGCTGACTTTGCCCGGAAACGAACCCGGCAAGTTGCAAGATAATCCCTACCAGCATCACCGCACCGGCCTGTGATGCTTTGCGGGTCAGCGTCATCACGCCGGCGAAAATCCCTTCGCGGCGCTGACCGGTAATGGTTTCATCAACGTCAGCGATATAGGTGTAGATATTCCACGGCACGTAGTTGATCCCGCCACGGCCAAGACCGGCCAGCGCGGAAATCAGCAGCAGTAATGACATCGAATCATTCATACCGGTGTAATACAGCACGCCGTACGAGATAGCGGCCAGCCCGAACAGGGAAACAGCCAGACGATAAGATGGTGCAGGACCAAAGCGGATACACAGCGGGATCATGCCAATTACCGCCACGAATTGCAGGATGGCCATCATGCCCATCAGGTTGGAGGCAATTGCAGCACTTTGCATCAGCACGAACACGACGTAATAGGTGAAGACGGCATTAAACACGTCCTGCGCGATATACCCGCCAAGGTATAACCCCAGATGTTGACGGAAAATCTTGATGCGCAGCGTCGAGGATAATTCCACTTTCAGACGTTTCAGGCTCTGCGCCAGCGTCAGTTGCTGACGTTCGCGCTCAATTTTCTTCGTGGCTTCAGATTTGAGCTCTTCCGGTCTTTCCCAGGTAAAGAAATACACCAGTGTCAGAACGAATGCGCAAATTACCGCAAAGACCAGGCTCGAATAGAAGAAGGAAATGGCATTATCTTTGCCGAAATGCTGCAACAGAATCCCCGGCAGGAAGGCCGCCAGAATCGCTGACAACTGTGCCAGAGCGATACGGGCGCCGGAAAATTTAGTTTTCTGTTTGAAATCATCGGTCATTTCCGGCACCAGTGTTTCATACGGCACCAGAATCATGGTGTAGACGATATCGAACAGCAGATAGGTCAGCAGATAATAGACATATCCCATGTCTCCCACCCACATGAAGCTGTAGCTAAACACACAAGGAATACCGAGCAGGATGAAGAACTTGCGGCGGCCAAAACGCTTGCCGAGCCAGGTGTTGCCGAAATTATCAGTGAGATACCCCATCAGCGGGCTCAGCACCGCATCGGCTACGCGCGCGGTGGCAAAAATAAAGGTCGCTTCAATGGGCGAAAGACCGCAAAACGTGGTGTAAAAATAGAGTAGCCACGCCGCAGTCAGAGCTGTCGTTCCCGCCCCGAGAAAATCGCCTGACCCGTAAGCGATGTAATTAAAGAATCCGATTTTACGTGTTTTCATTGCCGTGTTGCCTCTGTTAAATCACCTATAGGCGTAGGCTGAATGCGAACGAAAATACTTCGTCCGGCCATGATTCAAATTAACGAGGAGCAGGAATGAAAACCTTTTGGTTTTTGCCACTCAAACGGACTTTATGGCAAAGAAATGAAGAAGTGGGCGATCAATCTCTAAATATTGAACATAGGTTTGATATTAATGAAATGACAGTTCATTAAATGGCTGGATATAAAAAAAGGCAATCCGCAGATTGCCTCGTTGGCTTATGAGGAAGGACTACAGAGCGGAAGACTTACGTTTTTTCAGCTTCAGACCTATCCAGAAGATCAGTGCCACACAAATCAGCGACGGCAGGAAGTTTGAGCCCAGTTCAGGGTATTCTGCGCGCACGATGGTGCTGTACAGCAGCAGCCCCAGCAGGAAGCAGGCTGCGGCCAGAACCGGTAACCCTTTCGGCATTTCACCGCGGTGGTAACGAACGTGCAGGCAATACACCGCTAACACCAGAGAAATGATCGGGAAGATCGAAAACGTTACGACAGAACTGAATAACGCATCGAAAGTGCCATTAATTGATAGCCCGGCAATCAAAGCCAAAACCAGAGTGCCATTATCCTGGTTCGGTTGTTCGGTCATCTTCTTTACCTCGGGTCATATTAGTGAGGGGGGTCACAGCCGTCCGTTCCTGCTGACGGCGATACCAGTAATATGCGCCTTTGGAAATCATCCGCAGCTGCAACACCAGGCGTTCCTCCAGCTGGCGTCGCTGTGCAATATCCACATCCAGCGCTTCCGCCCCGGCGTTGAAAACGATGATCACCATGGCTTCAGCCTGCGCTTCAGTAAAACTGCGCGGCATATGGTTTTCGAGTTGCAGATAGTCGGCAAGTTCCGCAATAAAATGCTGAATTTCACGGGCGACGGCGGCACGAAATGCCGATGACGTACCGGAGCGTTCACGCAACAACAGGCGGAATGCGTTGGGATTGTTACCGATGAATTCCATAAACGTGGAGACGGATGTGCGGATCACGCTGCCCCCTTTCGCAATGCGCTGGCGTGCCTGGCGCATCAGCTGACGCAGCATCAGACCACTTTCATCAACCATTGTCAGACCCAGTTCATCCACATCGCGAAAGTGCCGGTAAAAGGAGGTTGGCGCAATGCCTGCCTCGCGGGAAACCTCACGCAGACTCAGACTGGCAAAGCTACGCTCGGCACTAAGCTGGCTAAAAGCCGCCTCAATCAGCGAGCGGCGCGTGCGCTCTTTTTGTTGTGCTCTTACGCCCATAACCTTCATCCGGATAGTATTCTTCTTTTTGATTATTCGCCCGATATCGCTTCACTATACCAAAAATTTTAACGGCCGGAGCCAAAGATACAACAGCATAAAGTGGGTCAGAATGTTGCTGCATTACCATTAAATGACAACTGCATGTGGGGTAAATAGGTGTAATATGTTACTTTCTCGTTGTGATTTTGTATAAAAATAGGTTTCGAACCATGCCACAGCACTCACATTTTGATGCCATCATCATTGGCTCAGGCCCTGGCGGAGAAGGCGCCGCGATGGGACTGGTTAAACAAGGCGCCCGGGTTGCTGTCATCGAACGCTATAACAACGTCGGTGGCGGATGTACTCACTGGGGAACCATCCCTTCCAAAGCATTACGCCACGCCGTCAGCAGAATCATCGAATTTAACCAAAACCCGCTCTACAGTGATAACTCCCGCACTATGAGTTCGAGTTTCCCGGACATCCTGCGTCACGCCGATTCGGTTATTAATCAGCAAACACGTATGCGCCAGGGTTTCTATGAGAGAAACCAATGCCAGCTGTTTTCCGGAGATGCCAGTTTTGTGGATGCCAACACCATCAGCATCCGCTATGCCGATAACACACACGAACAAATTACCGCTGATAACATCGTGATTGCCTGCGGCTCCCGTCCTTACCGGCCAGCCAATGTCGATTTTGGCCATCCGCGGATTTACGACAGCGATCTCATTCTTGAACTGAGCCATGAGCCACGCCACGTGATTATCTACGGAGCGGGTGTAATCGGCTGCGAATATGCGTCGATCTTCCGCGGTCTGAACGTCAAAGTGGACTTAATCAACACCCGTGACCGCTTGTTATCTTTCCTCGATCAGGAAATGTCAGACGCCCTGTCCTATCACTTCTGGAATAACGGTGTGGTTATCCGCCACAACGAAGAGTTCGAGATGATCGAAGGCGTGGAAGACGGTGTGATCATGCATCTTAAATCCGGTAAAAAAGTGAAAGCTGATGCACTGCTGTATGCCAACGGGCGCACAGGTAACACCGATAAACTGGGTCTGGAGAACATTGGTCTGGAAGCTGACAGCCGTGGGCTGCTGAAAGTGAACAGCATGTATCAGACTGCGCTGTCGCATATTTATGCGGTCGGTGACGTCATTGGCTATCCAAGCCTGGCATCAGCGGCTTACGATCAGGGACGTATCGCCGCGCAGGCCATGATTCAGGGCGAAGCGAAAGTCCACCTTATAGAAAACATTCCGACGGGTATTTACACCATTCCTGAAATCAGTTCCGTGGGTAAAACCGAACAGGAACTGACAGCGATGAAAGTGCCCTACGAAGTGGGCCGCGCACAGTTTAAACATCTGGCACGCGCACAAATTGCAGGCATGAACGTGGGTAGTCTGAAGCTCCTGTTCCACCGTGAGACCAAAGAAATTCTGGGAATTCACTGCTTTGGTGAACGCGCCGCCGAGATTATTCACATCGGTCAGGCCATCATGGAACAGAAAGGTGAAGGGAATACTATCGAGTATTTCGTTAATACCACCTTCAACTATCCGACCATGGCAGAGGCCTATCGCGTTGCGGCACTGAACGGCTTAAACCGCCTGTTTTAAGACTGCGGTTCGGTCCATGTAAGGCTGCATGTGCTCTTTGATGGCTTCCGCCAGCTGCTCGTAACGCCCGCGCAGTGGCGAACCGGGACGATATACCAGCGCGATTGTGCGTCGTGGTTCCGGTTTGTCACACATCAGGTACGTCACGCCGTCACGGCTGCGCTCATTGGGCACAGCCAGTGATGGCAGCAAGGTAATCCCGCTTCCCGCTGCCACCATATTACGCAGCGTTTCCAGACTGGTTGCCCGGAAATGGGTATCTTCATCCGCACCTGCCTGGAAGCAGAAACCGAGCGCCTGATCACGCAGGCAGTGCCCGTCTTCCAGCATCAGCAGTTTTTCACCGGCCAGATCTGCCATCGCCACACGATCGCGAGATGCCCATGGATGATCGTCGTAGATCGCCAGCCTCATCGGCTCATCAAACAGCGGCACTTCAATAAACGCTTCGCTCTCTTTCACCAGCGCCAGAATGGCACAGTCGAGTTTTCCGCTGTCCAGTTGAGCCAGTAACTGATGGGTTTGCGCTTCGTGCAGATACATTTCCAGCTTCGGGAAGGTTTTGTGCAGCGAAGGAATAATCTGGGGCAGCAAATAAGGCCCGACGGTCGGGATCAGCCCGATATGCATCGGCCCGGACATCGCTTCACCCTGTTGGCTTGCCATCTCTTTCAGAACTTTCACTTCACGTAACACCGTGCGCGCCTGATCCACCAGCAACAAACCGGCTTGTGTAAACAACACTTTGCGGCTGGTTCTTTCAAGCAACATAACGCCAAGTTCATCTTCCAGTTTACGAATCTGACCGCTTAACGTCGGCTGACTGACATGGCATGAATCTGCTGCGCGGCGAAAGTGACGGAACTCCGCCAGCGCCACCAGATACTCTAGATCGCGAATGTTCATTTTTCCTCCAGTCCCTAAAAGGCAATGAGATAGCTGTTAACGATAGATAAGATAGCAATCAACGATTATATCTATCAACCATTATTGTGAATAATGCCTCCCAGCGAAACGGCAATGCCGAAAATATTTTGTATTTTATTGATTAATTAAGAGGTTATTCATGTTTGCAAGCCAGGAAGGGAAACACGTACCGCACGTTACTTTTCACACCCGACAGGGCGACCAGTGGGTAGATCTCAGCAGCGAGCAGCTGTTTAAAAATAAAACAGTGATTGTGTTTTCATTACCGGGAGCCTTCACCCCGACCTGCTCTTCAAGCCATCTTCCACGTTACAACGAACTGGCTCCGGTCTTTAAAAACCACGGCGTCGACAGCATTCTGTGCGTTTCCGTGAATGACACCTTCGTGATGAACGCCTGGAAAGCCGAACAAAACGCGTCCAACATCACTTTCATTCCGGACGGTAACGGTGAATTCACCAAAGGCATGGACATGCTGGTTGAGAAAGCGGATTTAGGCTTCGGCCCGCGTTCATGGCGTTATTCCATGCTGGTGCGCAATGGTGTAGTCGAGAAAATGTTCGTTGAGCCAAACAAACCGGGTGACCCGTTTGAAGTGTCTGATGCAGACACCATGCTCAAATATCTGGCACCAGAATTTAAAGTACAAGAATCCGTGTCCGTATTCACCAAACCGGGCTGTCCGTTCTGTGCGAAAGCCAAACAAATGTTGCAGGAACGCGGCATTCAGTACGAAGAAATTGTATTAGGTAAAGACGCGACCACCGTCAGTCTGCGCGCCGTGACAGGGCGGGCGACAGTGCCGCAAGTCTTTATCGGTGGACGCCACATTGGGGGAAGTGACGACCTGGAGGTTTACCTCCATTCAGAAACAGAAGCGTTGTGCGAAGTCGCACAATAAGCGTCGGGAAACCAAACAGTAAAATCAGGCGGACTTCGGTCCGCCTTTTTTATTTTACGCTAAACGCGCTTTCGCATCGGCAATCGCCTGCGCGACCTGCTGCGGAGAAACGCCACCTTTGGCGGCACGTTTGTCGAGACAGGATTGCAGTTCAAGGATCGCGTAAACGTCATCGCCAATCACATTGCTGAATTTCTGCAAATCAGCCAGCGGCAATTCTTCCAGCGCCTTCCCCTGATTAATCGCTTCGACCACCGCTTCACCCACAATATGGTGTGCTTCGCGGAACGGCACGCCTTTGGCAACCAGATAGTCTGCCAGTTCGGTGGAATTAGCGTAGCCTTGCTGTGCAGCTTCTTTCGCACGCGGGCGTTTCACCTGAATGCCGTCCAGCACCAGCGACGCCATATTCAGGCAATCCATCCAGGTGTCGAGCGCATCGAACAGTCCTTCTTTGTCTTCCTGCATGTCTTTGTTGTACGCCAGCGGCAGGCCCTTCATGGTCATCATCATGCCAGTCAGTGCGCCTTGTACGCGGCCACATTTGCCGCGGATCAGCTCCAGCGCATCCGGGTTTTTCTTCTGCGGCATCAGGGAGGAACCTGACGTTACGCGATCGGACAAATCAATAAACGCCGCTTCGCCGGTGTTAAAGAAGATCAGGTCTTCGGCAAAACGGGAAAGGTGAACCATACTGATGGCCGCGTTGGACAGCAGTTCAAGAACATGGTCACGGTCAGAAACGCTGTCGAGGCTGTTACGGGTCGCAGAAGCAAAACCTAACCAGCCCGCCAGCTGTTCGCGATCCATCGGATATGCCGTACCGGCCAGTGCACCACAGCCCAGCGGGCTGACGTCCAGACGGGTCAGGGTATCTTTCAGACGGCTTTCGTCACGCGCCAGCATTTCAACATACGCCATGCACCAGTGCGCAAAGGTCACCGGCTGAGCGCGCTGCAGATGGGTGTAACCCGGCATCACCGCGTCCTGATTGGCTTCGGCGGTGGCGACCAGCGCCTGCTGTAAATGATGCAATGCATCGCCCAGTTCAACCACCTGCGCTTTACACCACAGTTTGATGTCGGTCGCGACCTGATCGTTACGGCTGCGGCCGGTATGCAGTTTCTTGCCAAGATTACCGACTTTGTCGATCAGTTTACCTTCGACCCAGCTATGAATATCTTCGGCGTCGCTGGCTAAAATAGCGCGGGGATTGGCACGGACTTCTTCCAGCAGCACGGTCAGCGCCTCTTCCAGCTGGATTTGCTCGTCAGCGGTTAATACGTTGACGGTCACCAGCGCTTTGGACCAGGCTACTGAGCCCACGATGTCCTGCTCTGCCAGCCGGTAATCGAAACGCAGTGAGTCATTGAGTTCTTTAAACCGCTGATCCGCTGCCTGAGTAAAACGTCCGCCCCAAAGTGCCATTTTCCTGCTCCTGAATTTTTTATGCAAAAGGGCGCACTATGCTGCGCCCTTGAAAAGGGTATACCGAATGCGCCGCCGGTGCGTTACGCCAGAATACGTGTGCCGATGGCGACGCCGTTAAACAGTGCCGGTAATTGTTCGGCATGACGCCAGCTGGCAATATCAACCGGACGTCCCAGAGAACGGGCGGCGTCCAGCGCAGCGTGAACTTTGACGATCATGCCATCGGTGATAATACCCTGCGCGATAAGCTGCTCGGCTTTCTCTGCGCTCATTTCCGGAATACGCTGACCTTTGCCGTCAAGAATGCCACTGACATCAGACAGCAGGATCAGATCCGCGCCCAGCGTGGCCGCCAGTGCAGTCGCAGCCTGATCAGCGTTAACGTTCATCAGCTCGCCGTTTGCGGTGATGCCGATAGAACTGACAATCGGCAGGTAGCCTGCGCCGTGCAGCGTGTTAATCAGCGCCGGGTTACCCGCTTCGGCTTTACCGACGAAGCCCAGTGATTCATCCAGCTGTGTAACGCTGACAGTACCGCCGTCTGCCAGAGACAGGCCAACGGCGTTGATATGATTTTTAACCGCCCACACCAGCAGGGTTTTGTTAGCGCTGCCAGCAAGTGCGCCGGTGATAATGTCAATCTGATCAGCCGGAGTCACACGCAGACCGGCTTTTTTCACCACCGGCAGATTCAGCTTTTTCATCAGCTCGTCAACCAGGCAGCCGCCACCGTGAACAATAACCAGCGGGCGGTGATATTCCTGACGATAAGCCACTACCGCCATGAACAGGCGCTCGAGCGCTTCTTCATTGTCCAGCAACACACCACCTAATTTTATGACTAACGGATTCATAGCTGTTCGCGCCCCGACCGGTTGAGAATGTTAATTAATAACAATACATTTAATTTAATCTAACACCCCTGCGCGTCTGAATAAACGCTCAGGGGCGGTTGTTTTTTGTTTGCTGACAATCTGACGAAGTGTTAAAGCAGTGATTGTGTTTCCGGGAAGCCGAAACGGATATTCATGCACTGAACCGCCTGCGCGGACGCGCCTTTAAGCACATTATCCTCCGTCGCCACCACAATCAGATGTTCGCCTTTCACCGCAAAACCGATATCGCAAAACGGCAGGCCAACCACGTCTTTCAGCGCCGGAACGCCTTTGGTGTACAAACGCACCAGCGGTTTATCGTGATAAGCATTATGGAAGGCTTCCGCCACGTCCTGCTCCGTGACACCCGCGTTCAGACGGCAGGTGATGGTCGCCAGAATACCGCGCGGGAAGTTGCCCAGATGCGGTGTGAAAATCACCGGCACGCCAAGGTGCTCGGCAATTTCTGGCTGATGACGGTGGCTGAAAAGTTTGTATGGCTGAAGGCTGACTTCGCAGAAGCTGTTGCCGAGCGTGGCTTTACGGCCTGCACCACTAACACCGCTGGTGGCGTTGATCACCGGCCACTGGCTGTCATTGAGCAAACCATTTTCGATAAGGGGTTTAAGCGCCAGCTGCGAAGCGGTCGGGTAACAGCCCGGAACGGCGATCAGCTGTGCGTCTTTTAATTTGTCAGCCTGCCATTCGGCCAGGCCGTACACAGCTTGGTCGAGCAGGTCGAGATGCTGATGCTCAAAACCGTAGAATTCGGTATAAAACTCAGGTTTGCTGACGCGAAAAGCACCGGATAGATCAAACACCACGCAGCCCGCCGCCAGAAACTGTGGCGCTAAATCGTGGCTGACTTCATGCGCGGTCGCCAGAAATACCACATCGACACCTTTCGCGGCTTCCGCCACGTCAGTCAGTGGCGAAACAGGCAAATCGACGATGCCTTTTAATTGAGGATGCAAATCAGAAAGTAATTTTCCTGCATCTGCACTTTGCGCTGAAACCGTTAAACCGGTTATGTTCATATGTGGGTGGCGATTCAGGTAAGCAGCGAGTTCGGCTCCGGCATAACCTGTGGCACCAACAATCAGCGTATTTAACATAGGGCTTGTTCACCTTCTCAATTTTTGGGTAGGGGCCGGATGAATTTTTTTCCGGTTTCCTTACGCGCTGGCTTATTGTATTTTTATTCACAATTATTGCATGAATATGAATACTACCCTAACTAAAGGCTGTCAACAGTGAAGATGAAATTACCTCCTTTTATTGAGCTCTACCGGGCGTTAATCGCCACCCCTTCCATCAGCGCCACAGACGCTGCACTGGACCAGAGCAATGAGACGTTAATCAATCTACTGGCAGGCTGGTTCGGTGATTTAGGCTTCAAAGTCGAAGTGCAACCCGTGCCAGGAACACGCCATAAATTCAACATGTTAGCCAGTACCGGTGAAGGTGCAGGCGGGTTGCTGCTGGCGGGTCATACCGATACCGTTCCGTTCGATGACGGCCGCTGGACACGTGATCCTTTCACCCTGACCGAGCATGAAAATAAGCTCTATGGTTTAGGGACTGCCGATATGAAAGGTTTCTTCGCGTTCATCCTCGATTCATTGCGTGATGTCGATCTGACCAAACTGACTAAACCGCTGTATATTTTGGCGACCGCCGATGAAGAAACCACCATGGCCGGTGCCAGCTATTTCTCTAAAAATGCCAAAATTCGCCCTGACTGCGCGATCATCGGTGAACCCACGTCGCTCAAGCCGGTTCGTGCGCATAAGGGGCATCTGTCGAATGCAATCCGCATCACCGGTCAGTCCGGCCATTCCAGTGATCCGTCCCGCGGCGTGAACGCTATTGAACTGATGCACGAATCGATTACCCATTTAATGACGCTGCGCAATACGCTGAAAAGCCGTTACAACCACAGTGGTTTCGTGATCCCGTACCCGACCATGAACTTTGGTTATATCAACGGCGGCGACGCACCAAACCGTATTTGTGCCTGTTGTGAAATGCACATGGATATCCGCCCGCTGCCGGGTCTGACGCTGACCGACATTGATGGTCTGTTGAACGAGGCACTGGCCCCCGTCAGCGAACGCTGGCCGGGACGTATTGTGATTGAAGAACTGCATCCACCGATCCCGGGCTATGAATGTCCGCCGGATCACCCGCTGGTGCAGGTGGTCGAGAAATTACTGGGCGTGGAGACGGAAATCGTTAACTACTGCACCGAAGCGCCGTTTATTCAGGAACTGTGCCCGACGCTGGTGCTCGGACCAGGTTCTATCGATCAGGCACATCAGCCAGATGAATATATTGATACTGCGTTCATTAAACCGACTCGTGAGCTGATTTCTCAGGTTGTTCATCATTTCTGTTATCACTGATACTGAATGAAGGATTGATGAAGAAACAATCAGGGCGCTCACGGGCGCCCTTTGATACTGTACAAAAGGTGGATTAGCCAAACTGATATCGCCGCTGTTGTAATTAAATTTCAGCGACATCGCCAAAAAGACCATTTTTCACGTGAGTGTTCAGGGGTTTTTGGGTTAAAACATGTGCTGCATTTAAAAAGTATGGCCAGGTTGGCAGGGTGAACGGGGCAAGAATGCCTGACGGGTGAAAGTTATTTACAGAATATAAAAATTAAACGAGAGAACGGGTCAGAGGTAATATGAACGAACAATATTCCGCAATGCGAAGTAATGTCAGTACTTTAGGTAAATTGCTGGGCGACACGATCAAAGATACGTTGGGAGAGCATATCCTGGATCGTGTTGAGAAAATCCGTAAGCTGTCGAAATCCTCCCGTGCCGGAAATGACGCGGATCGACAGGAGTTACTGTCAACGTTGCAAAACCTCTCAAACGATGAGCTGTTGCCTGTTGCCCGTGCTTTTAGCCAGTTTCTGAATTTAGCCAACGTGGCTGAACAATATCACAGCATTTCGCCGCACGGCGAAGCGGCCAGCAATCCTGAAGCGCTGGCGCAATTGTTCGATCGTCTGAAATCCAAAAACCTCTCTGAGCAGCAGTTACGGGATGCCGTTGACCAGCTTTCTATCGAACTGGTGCTGACCGCACACCCGACAGAAATCGCCCGTCGTACGTTGATCCACAAACTGGTGGAAGTGAATAACTGCCTCAAGCAGCTCGACCATAATGATCTGGCCGATTACGAGCGCAAACAAATCATGCGCCGCCTGCGTCAGTTAATCGCGCAGTCATGGCATACCGATGAAATCCGCAAAAACCGCCCTTCTCCGGTGGATGAAGCCAAATGGGGTTTTGCGGTAGTCGAAAACAGCCTGTGGGAAGGCGTGCCGGCTTTTCTGCGCGAACTGAACGAACAGCTGGAAACCTCACTGGATTACAAAATGCCAGTGGAAGCCGTGCCGGTTCGCTTCACCTCCTGGATGGGTGGCGACCGCGACGGTAACCCGAACGTAACCGCCGATATCACCCGTCACGTGCTGTTGCTGAGCCGCTGGAAAGCGACTGATCTGTTCCTGCGTGATATCGCGGTGCTGGTGTCAGAACTGTCGATGACCGAATGCACACCGGAACTGCGTGAACTGGCTGGCGGTGCGGACATCATCGAACCTTACCGCGAAATCATGAAACAGCTCCGTTCGCAGCTGACCAATACTCAGGTGTATCTGGAAGCCCGTCTGAAAGGCGAGCGTGTTGCACGTCCTCACGATTTGCTGGTGAAAAATGACCAGCTGTGGGCGCCGCTTTACGCCTGCTACCAGTCATTGCAGGCCTGCAACATGGGCATTATTGCCAACGGCCAGTTGCTGGATACCCTGCGCCGCGTGCGCTGCTTCGGCGTGCCGCTGGTGCGTATCGACGTGCGTCAGGAAAGCACCCGCCACACCGACGCTATCGCAGAAATTACCCGTTATCTGGGTCTTGGCGATTACGAAAGCTGGTCAGAATCCGACAAACAGGCTTTCCTGATCCGCGAACTGAACTCAAAACGTCCGCTGGTGCCACGTCACTGGGAACCGAGCGCCAACACCAAAGAAGTGCTCGATACCTGTCAGGTGATTGCCGAAGCGCCGGAAGGCTCGATTGCAGCGTATGTCATCTCGATGGCGCGCACGCCGTCTGATGTGCTGGCCGTACACCTGCTGCTCAAAGAAGCCGGTTGTCCGTTCCCGATGCCCGTTGCGCCGCTGTTCGAAACGCTCGACGACCTGAACAATGCCGACGATGTCATGAAGCAATTGCTGAGCATCGACTGGTATCGCGGTTTCATTCAGGGCAAACAGATGGTGATGATTGGCTATTCCGACTCCGCAAAAGACGCGGGCGTGATGGCCGCATCGTGGGCGCAATATCGTGCGCAGGATGCTCTGATCAAAACCTGCGAGAAAGCCGGAATTGCCCTGACTCTGTTCCACGGACGTGGCGGTTCTATCGGCCGTGGCGGCGCACCGGCACAGGCAGCGTTATTGTCTCAGCCTCCGGGCAGCCTGAAAGGTGGCCTGCGCGTTACCGAACAAGGCGAGATGATCCGCTTCAAATTCGGTCTGCCGGAAGTCACCATCAGCAGTCTGGCGCTGTACACCTCTGCAATTCTGGAAGCCAACCTGTTGCCACCGCCTGAGCCGAAACAAGCCTGGGTGGATATCATGGAACAACTGTCTGACGTGTCCTGCAAAATGTACCGTGGCTACGTTCGCGAAAATAAAGACTTCGTGCCTTACTTCCGCGCCGCAACGCCGGAACAGGAACTGGCCAAACTGCCTCTGGGTTCACGCCCGGCGAAACGTAAAGCCAGTGGTGGCGTCGAAAGCCTTCGTGCCATCCCGTGGATTTTCGCCTGGACGCAAAACCGTCTGATGCTGCCAGCCTGGCTGGGTGCCGGTGCCGGTTTGCAGGCTGTGGTTGATGACGGAAAACGCGACGAGCTGGAAACCATGTGCCGCGACTGGCCGTTCTTCTCCACGCGAATCGGTATGCTGGAGATGGTGTTTGCGAAAGCTGACCTGTGGCTGGCGGAATACTACGATCATCGTCTGGTTGGGAAAGAATTGTGGCCGCTCGGTCAGCAGTTGCGCGATCAGCTGGCAAGCGACATCAAAGTCATTCTGGCGATTTCTAACGACGATCATCTGATGGAAGATTTGCCGTGGATTGCAGAATCCATCGCACTGCGAAACGTCTACACTGACCCGCTGAACGTCTTGCAGGCTGAATTGCTGCACCGTTCCCGCGAGCTGGAAAAAGACGGCAAGCAGGATGCCAACGTCGAACAGGCGCTGATGGTGACGATTGCCGGTGTGGCAGCGGGTATGCGTAATACCGGCTAGTTTTCGCTGACATCAGCCCAAGAAAAACCCGCGAATTCGCGGGTTTTTTGTATTCAGTATCGGGCAAAAAGATTAAGCGCGAACCGGCACGGCGATGTCTGGACGCACACCCAGCGTGTGGCAAATCGCGTAACTCATTTCTGCACGGTTCAGGGTGTAGAAATGGAAGTCCTTCACGCCTTCGCGGCTGAGGATTTTCACCATGTCCATCGCGATATTGGCACCGACCATTTTGCGGGTTTCGGCGTCGTCATCCAGCCCTTCAAACTGACTGTTCATCCAGTGCGGCACACGCACATTGGTCATCGTCGCAAAGCGGGTCAGCTGTTTGAAGTTAGACACCGGCAGGATGCCAGGCACGATTTCCACGTCAATCCCCTGACCGGCGCAGCGGTCGCGGAAACGCAGGTAACTTTCCACATCAAAGAAGAACTGCGTGATGGCGCGGTTCGCACCGGCATCGATTTTACGTTTCAGGTTAATCAGATCTGACTGCGCGCTTTTGGCCTCAGGATGCACTTCCGGATAGGCTGCGACGGAAATATCAAAGTCGCCCACTTCTTTCAGCAGATGCACCAGATCGGTGGCGTACATTTCCGGCTTGCCGCCGCCTGCCGGCAAATCGCCACGCAGAGCCACAATGTGGCGGATGCCACTGTCCCAGTAATCCCGTGCGATCTGACGCAGTTCATCGCGGCTGGCATCGATACAGGTCAGGTGAGGTGCCGCTTCCAGACCGGTACGTTCTTTAATGCCTTTGATGATGCTGTGTGTACGATCACGCTCGCCGGAGTTCGCGCCGTAAGTCACAGAGACAAACTTAGGCTTGAGGCTGCTGAGACGATCAATAGAGCTCCACAACGTATCTTCCATCTCGCTGGTACGAGGCGGGAAAAATTCGAAAGAAACGTTAATCTGACCCTGTAATTCAGCCAGATTCTGATTCAGCGCTTCGCGCTGGTTTGCGTGGAAAAAGCTCATAAACACTACCTCATGGATCACTGCGTTTTGATTATGGTTCGTTATAATGGACGTTTGGACGTCTAAACGTATAGATAGAAAATGACGGAAAGAGAACAAAGTGTCAACGTTAAAATGAAGGCAGGGGATGATTAATCTTCACGCAAACTGAAAGAATTTCACGTTGCGAAAATGAGGCTGAGGGGAAGCTGAGGAAAGTTAGAGGTTTTTTACGCCTTCCCCTCATGGGAGAGGAAGGCGTAAGGAATTACAGAAGTTGCGTCAGACGATTAAGATCAGATTGCAACGCACCTGCGGTCACGTCACGTCCTGCACCCGGCCCGCGGATCACCAGCGGATTATCGCGATACCAGCGACTTTCGATAGCGAACACGTTATCGCACGGCAGTAATGCGGCCAGAGGATGGTCGTCACGCACCGCTTCAACACCCACACGGGCTTTGCCATTGGCATCGAAACGGGCCACGTAGCGCAGCACCAGGCCCATTTCACGGGCGGCTTCCAGACGTTGCAGCATTTGCTGGTTCAGCGCCTCACCGTCTTCAAAAAACTGATCTACGGAACCGTTCGCGCAACTTTCCGGCACCAGCGATTCCACGCGAACCTGGGTCGGTTCGATGTCATAACCCGCTTCGCGCGCCAGGATCACCAGCTTGCGCATGACGTCCTGACCGGATAAATCATCGCGCGGATCCGGCTCAGTCAGCCCCTGCTGCCAGGCTAAATCCACCAGTTCGGTGAACGGCAGCGTGCCGTCAAATTGCAGGAACAGCCAGGACAATGTTCCCGAGAAAATGCCGCTGATGGCCAGAATGCTGTCGCCGCTTTCGCGTAAATCACGCACCGTATGGTTAACCGGCAAACCAGCGCCGACAGTGGCGTTATACAACCAGTGGCTGCCGGTTTTTGAAAACGCGTCGCGGATCTGACGGTATTTATTCGTGTCCGACGCGCCTGCCTGTTTGTTGGCACTGATGACATGGAAACCGTAGCTGGCGAAATCCAGATACTGATCGGCCAGTTCAGCGCTGGCGGTGACATCCAGAACCACTAAATCGTCATAAGGATGCGCGCGCATCCACAGGAACAGCGATTCTTCGTCATGCGCCTGCGATTCATCATCAAAGAAGGCCAGCGCACGGCTGGCGTCCAGCCCTTCATAATTGAGCAGACTGCGCTTGCTGTCGACCACACCGGCCAGCACAAACTCAAAACCGCTGCGGGCAGAAATATTCTTTTGTTCACGGGCGAACAGTTCCAGCCAGCGTGAACCGATATTGCCTTTACCAAACAGCATCAGACCGATTTGCTTTTCAGCACGGAACAACGTTTTGTGCAGCCCCTGAATCAGGTGCGCGGTCGGGCCGATACGCAGTACAGCCACCAGACTGATACCGTCTTCGGCCTGCCAGATAAACTCCACTGGCTGATCTTTCATTTCCTGATAAAAACGGTGGCTGTGCAGCGGATTCTTGCACACGCCCGCCCCGACCAGCGCCACCAGCGCCAGCCCTTCACGCAGGGTCAGACGCGCCGGAAGGGCTGCCTCTTCGAGAACCTGCAACGCGCTACCCGCCACTTCAGAGGTGTAGCAAAGTTGCAGCAGATTACGGTCAGGATGAATGCCGGTACACAGCGGTTTGATCTGCGCACGTTTAAGCAGCAGCTCAACATCTTTTTGTGCCAGACCAAAATCGTGGCCGGAAGGAATGACCATTTCGATCAGACAAATATCATCATGGCTGGTGACAATTTTCGCGCCGGTACCGGAAGCCAGCACGCGTTCAATACGCGTTGAGCCCTGCTCCGGCTGGTAACTGCAACGCAGTTGCAAATCAATATCGCTGCCGGAAACCGGCTGAAGGGTACGGGTGTGCAGAACCGGTGCCGCCAGACGCGCCAGTTCACTGGCTTCATCGAGACGCAATAACGGCAGCAGGCAGGCATCTTTCACTTTGCGCGGGTCGGCGCTGTAGACACCGGCCACATCACTCCAGATGGTCACACGGCTGGCATTAGCCAGTGCGCCAATCTGGGTGGCGGAATAGTCACTGCCGTTACGGCCAAGCAGTACGGTTTCACCCGCGTCACTGCGGGCGATAAAGCCGGTCACCACCAGATATTGCTGAGGATGCTGCGCGAGAAGTTGTTGCAGCAGCGGATACGAACGGCCTTCATCAACCTGAGGTTGCGCAGCGCGTTCAGCCCGCAGGAATTCACGGGCATCCAGCCAGGCGGCCGGTAATTCCAGCTTACACAGCACTGCAGACATCAGGCGTGCAGACCAGACTTCGCCGTGCCCGACGACTTCAGCATAAATTGCATCGGTCATTTTGCCGTCAAGCAAAACAGCCAGACGTTCGAGATCATGAATAAAAGAAGCAATAAGCGGTTCGGCCATTTCCGGCGGCAACAGACCAGTTATCAAATCACTCTGATAACGGCGCAAAGCCTGCTGAACCTGATGCGCAGAAATTCTGTCTGTCTGGCTGAGCTTCAGCCAGCTGATCAGCTGGTTGGTTGTGCTGCCAGCCGCCGACACCACCATCATGTCACCCGGCTTCGCATACTCGGCCATAATGCCAGCGACACGCAGATAACACTTCACGTCGGCCAGACTGCTACCACCAAATTTGTGCAACTGACGACTTCCCGCCGGCGCTGCAACCGCTATTGCATTCATACTTACCTCGTTGCCACTGACTGGAATGCATTTTCCAGATCAGCAATCAAATCTTCGCTGTCTTCAAGACCTACAGAAATACGGAGCAAGCTGTCAGAAATCCCGGCGGCTTTGCGCGCTTCCGGCGCCATGCCAGCATGTGTCATGGTCGCGGTATGAGAAATCAGGCTTTCGACGCCTCCCAGTGATTCTGCGAGGGTAAATAACTTCAATTCTTTCAGGAAATGGCGCAACTGAGCTTCATCTCCGTTAAATTCAAAACTGATCATGGCACCAAAGCCACGTTGCTGGCGGCAGGCAATTTCATGTCCCTGGTTTTCCGGCAGCGACGGATGATACAGCTTTTTGACCTGCAATTGTTTTTGTAAATAAGCAACAATTGCCAGTGCATTTTCCTGTTGCTGTTTCACGCGAACCGTTAACGTGCGCAAACCGCGCAATAACAGATAGCTGTCAAAGGCCGCAGCGGTAACGCCAATGTTGTTCGCCCACCAGGCGAGTTCTGTCGCATGTTCTGCGGTCTTAGATATTACCGTACCGGCGACCACATCAGAATGCCCGTTCAGATATTTAGTACATGAATGGACGACTAAATCCGCACCAAGCTGCAATGGATTTTGCAACGCCGGACTCAGGAAGGTGTTGTCCACCACTGTCAGGGCACCGGCGGCGCGGGACGCGTCGCAAATCGCCTGAATATCCACCACACGCAGCAAAGGATTGCTCGGCGTTTCAATCAGCACCAGCTTCGGTTTTTCTTTCAGCGCATCGGCCAGCGCCTGTGGATCACCCTGATCCACAAACAGCACGCGATACGCGCCACGTTTGCTCAGGCTGTCGAACAACCGGTAACTGCCGCCGTAGCAGTCGTGCGGCGCAACCAGTAAATCGCCAGGTTTCAGAAAGACCGTACACACCAGATGAATGGCTGACATACCGCTGCTGGTCAGAACCGCACCGGCGCCGCCTTCCAGATCAGCCAGCGCACGCTGGACAACATCCCGTGACGGATTGCCGCGACGTGAATAGTCATGGGCTCTTGGCTGATTGAAATCTTCAAAGTTATAGGTACTGGAAAGGTAGATTGGCGGAACTACACAACCATATTGCTGATCATTGTTCAGGCCACTGCCCACGGCAATGGTGGCTTGCTTGTGCGTCATAATCGTTTCTTCCTGACGAATTGCGAAGGATGAGGATATAAAGAGTAACGTCCGGATTTATAGACGTCAATACATCTGGACATCTAAACTTCTTTGCGTATAGATTGAGCAACAGCGCAATACCCGCTAAAATTATGGCGTTAATGAAGATGTCAGGCAGATCTGTCGTGCCGGGAGACGTAAGCTCAAGGTAACAAAATGAACAGTGCCGCAGGGAAAAACGTGAAATGTCCCTGTTAAATTCCGACATTTACTTAGTGAGAACAGTGAAAATCGGGCATAATCACGCGGTTTTCAGAATTTTATTTTTTGATAAATTTAAGGTGTCCCATGGCTGAGTGGAACGGCGAATATGTCAGCCCTTACGCTGAACACGGTAAGAAAAGCGAACAAGTTAAGAAAATCACGGTATCCATTCCGCTGAAAGTCCTCAAAATTCTCACCGATGAACGCACCCGTCGCCAGGTAAACAACCTGCGTCACGCGACCAACAGTGAATTATTGTGTGAGGCTTTTCTGCACGCCTTCACCGGTCAGCCTTTGCCGAATGACGAAGACCTGCGTAAAGAACGCAGTGACGAAATACCGGAAGCGGCGAAGATCCTGATGCGTGAACTGGGTGTGGATCCTGATACCTGGGAATACTGATCGCAACATCGCAAAGATGTGCTGAAAGACCGTGCGGCTCCCGTCGCGCGTTTTTTCAGTATCTGCGCGAAGAAAGAGAGTGCGGGAACGGGCATTTTATCTGGCGGGACGTCAAACGACAGGTAACAAAAAAGGCGCCAAAGGCGCCTTTTTTTGCTCTCAAGCGAAGCTTATTTGCTGCCTGGAACGCTGAAACGCTTGTTGAAGCGGTCAACGCGACCACCGGTAGCCACTTCACGTTGCTTACCAGTGTAGAACGGGTGGCATTCGCCACAAACGTCCAGGTTCAGATCGTGACCCACAGTTGAGTGAGTTTTGATAACGTTACCGCATGAGCAAGTTGCAGTAACTTCTACATATTTAGGGTGAATACCTTGTTTCATGGAAAACCTCTTCTTAAGGCCGCGTCGCTATCCAACCCTGTTCTGTCAGACACCACGCGTAGTGGATGATAGGCTTTGAGTACGAAATGCACCAAAGGCGGCGAATCATACAGAATCTCTGACAACCGCGCAATCATGTTCATGCATTTCGAAGGACACAGTGTACACTATCTCGTCATTTTTTTATAGTCTGGACCCCCAATGCCTGTTGCCCACGTTGCTTTACCCGTCCCGCTCGCCCGTACTTTCGACTATCTGTTGCCGCCTGATATGCAGGTTTCAAAGGGTTGCCGGGTCAGTGTGCCTTTCGGAAAACGCGACGCCATTGGCATCGTCACTCAGGTCAGCGACTTCAGCGAATTTGGCCTGGAGAAACTGAAACCGGTGCGGGAAGTCCTCGACAGCTCCAGCCTGTTTACCCCTGATCTGTGGCGCATCTTGTTTTGGGCCGCCGACTATTACCATTACCCGATAGGCGAAGTGCTGTTCCATGCGCTGCCGGTGTTGTTACGTCAGGGGAAAGCCGCTGAGCTTACACCGCTGTGGCAATGGTTCGCCACCGAGGAGGGGCGCGCTACGCCGCTCGACAGTCTCAAACGTGCGCCAAAACAACAGCAGGCGATGGCAGCACTGATGCAAAAACCGTTGTATCGTCATCAGGTTGCCGATCTTGATCTTACCGATACGGCCCTGCAGGCATTACGAGCCAAAGGGCTGACGGATTTACGCAGTATTGCGCCCGCCACGCACGACTGGCGCCAGGATTTCTCGGTGATCGGCGAACGTTTACGACTCAATACCGAGCAGGCCACCGCCGTCGGCGCGATCCGCAGTGAAGATCAGCAATTTTCCGCCTGGTTGCTGGCCGGTGTAACCGGCTCAGGTAAAACCGAAGTGTATCTGAGCGTGCTGGAAAACATTCTGGCGCAGGGTCGGCAGGCGCTGGTGATGGTGCCGGAAATCGGCCTGACGCCGCAAACCATCGCACGTTTTCGCGAACGTTTCAGTGCGCCGGTGGATGTGCTGCACTCCGGCCTGAACGACAGCGAACGCCTCGCCGTCTGGCTGCGGGCGCGCAATGGCGAAGCGGGCATCGTCATTGGCACCCGTTCATCGCTGTTTACGCCGTTTGCGCGCCTCGGCGTCATTATCATTGATGAAGAACACGACAGTTCTTATAAGCAGCAGGAAGGCTGGCGCTACCACGCCCGCGATCTGGCGGTGTACCGCGCTCACGCTGAAAATATCCCGATTATTATGGGCTCGGCAACCCCGGCGCTGGAAACGCTGCACAATGTTGAACTGGGGAAATATCGTCAGCTCAAACTGACCAAACGTGCCGGAAATGCCAAACTCGCCCGTCAGAATTTGCTGGATTTAAAAGGGTTGCAGCTGAAAGTCGGGCTGTCTCAACCGCTGATCCAGAAAATGCAGGAACATCTGAAAGCCGATAATCAGGTGATGCTGTTCCTCAACCGCCGCGGCTATGCGCCTGCCCTGCTTTGCCATGAGTGTGGCTGGATAGCCGAATGTCAGCGCTGTGACCACTATTACACTCTGCACCAGAATCAGCGTCAGTTACGTTGCCACCATTGTGACAGTCAGCGCGCCGTGCCGCATCAGTGTCCGCATTGCGGCTCAACACAACTGGTCTCGGTCGGCGTCGGTACAGAACAGCTGGAAAACGAACTGGCGCCGTTGTTCCCGGATACGCCAATCACGCGCATTGACCGCGATACCACCAGCCGGAAAGGTTCGCTGGAACAGCATCTGAATGAAGTCCATCGTGGCGGCGCACGTATTCTTATCGGCACACAAATGCTGGCAAAAGGGCACCACTTCCCTGATGTTACGCTGGTGTCATTGCTGGATGTCGACGGCGCGCTGTTCTCGGCAGATTTCCGTTCTGCCGAGCGCTTTGCCCAGCTTTATACGCAGGTTTCAGGCCGTGCCGGACGTGCAGGCAAACAGGGTGAAGTCGTATTGCAAACTCACCATCCCGAACATCCGCTGTTACAGGTGCTGTTGCAGCAGGGCTACGACGAGTTCGCCAGACAGACCCTGGCGGAGCGCAAAAGCGTCTTCCTTCCTCCTTATACCAGCCACATTATGATCCGCTCGGAAGACCACGATAATCAGCAATCTGCGCTGTTCCTTCAGCAGTTACGTAATCTGCTCGAATCCAGTCCGCTGAAAGATGATTCGCTGTGGATCCTGGGGCCGGTTCCTGCCTTACAAGCCAAACGCAGCGGACGTTTCCGCTGGCAGCTTTTATTGCAGCATCCTTCACGGCGCGTTTTGCAGCATCTGATCAAAAGCTCTCAGCCGCTGATTTCAAGTCTGCCGCAAGCCAAAAAAGTGAAATGGACACTGGATGTCGATCCGATTGACAGCTGATTCCAAAAGCGAATTTGCGTGAATAGTCAGGTTTTTTGCGTGATGCATCGAAAAAAGCATCTGGGTCACACTTTTAATGCAAATTAGGTAACAAATCCTACTCACATTCTGTTTAGAATGTGATGAGCTACACATCATGCGTAGCCAGGTGAGGAATGTTGATGTTGTTGTCTCAGTTTGATGCTGTTGCAAGGAGAGAGACGTTGGAGCACAAGAAAGAATTACCCGCCGCAACAATGAAAGATGTGGCTGAACAGGCAGGCGTTTCAACAGCAACCGTATCCCGTGCATTAATGAATCCGGAGAAAGTCTCCGCCGCGACTCGCCAGAAAGTTGATCAGGCCGTCATGGCCGTCGGTTATTCTCCTCATGCCCTGGCCCGCAACCTGAAGCGTAATGAATCACGCACTATTTTGGTGATCGTCCCCGACATCTGCGATCCGTTTTTCGCCGATCTGATCCAGGGGATCGAGCGCACGGCCGCCGAAAGCGGTTATCTGGTGTTGATCGGTGATTGTGCTCAGCAAAATCAGCAAGAGAAAACCTTTATCAATCTGATCATTACCAAGCAAATTGACGGAATGCTGCTGCTCGGCTCTGATTTACCTTTCGATGCCAGCAAAGAAGAACAACGCAATCTGCCGCCGATGGTGATGGCGAATGAATTTGCGCCGGAACTTGAACTGCCGACAGTCCACATTGATAACCTGACGGCCGCGTTCGAAGCTGTGCATTATCTTCTCAAGCTGGGGCATCAGCGTATTGCCTGCATCGCCGGGCCAAAGCATATGCCATTGTGCCAGTACCGTTCACAAGGTTATGTGCAGGCGCTGCGCCGCAACGGACTGAGCGTCGAGAGCAAGCTGACCATTCATGGCGATTTCAGCTATGAATCGGGGGCGCAAGCCGTCACCGAGTTGATGGCTCTGCCCGTGCCGCCGACGGCGATTTTCTGCCACAACGATGTGATGGCGATTGGTGCCATGTTCCAGGCGAAAAAAATGGGTCTGCGCATTCCGCAGGATTTGTCGGTTGTCGGCTTCGATGACATCAAGGCCAGCCAGTATACCGATCCTCCGCTGACGACCGTTGCGCAGCCGAGATTCCAGCTTGGCCGTCAGGCCATGTTATTATTACTTGAGCAGTTACAGGGAAATCCGGTACAAAACGGTTCGCTGCTGCTTGATAGCGAGCTGGTGGTGCGGGAAAGCACTGCGGCCCCAAAAGCGTGAGTCCGATTTTATGCTGTTCAACAGTTTTAATTTCAGTAAATGTTCAGGGTTGAGTAACATGACGCACTTCTTCATTCATCACGACACAGCGAAACGATAGTGGCACAAAGAGACTATGTAAGCCGTGGGCGCTCAGGAGCGCGGCGGAAAAGTACCAGCCGGAGTAAAAAACGCAGTTCCACAACGATCTCCAAAACCATGGTGGTGTTAGCCGTTGCGGTACTGGTGGTGTTTGTCGGTGGCCTCTATTTTATTGCGCACAATAAACATGAAGAAGCGACAGTGTTGCCGACGCACGCTGTCCGTCCGGGTAATGGATTGCCACCTAAGCCAGAAGAACGCTGGCGCTACATTAAAGAACTGGAAAACCGCCAGATGGGCGTCACCACGCCGACAGAACCGACGGCGGGCGGACAGGTCGAATCCAAAACACAACTGACGCCTGAACAGCGCCAGCTTCTCGAACAGATGCAGGCCGATATGCGCCAGACACCAACACAGTTGTCTGAAGTGCCGTATAACGACCCGAATCAGGCCACGCAGGCACCGGCGCATACTCAACGTCAGGTTCAGCAACAGCAGCCGACGTACGCGCAGCAGCAGCCGGTAACTCAGCCGCGTCAGGTTCAGCCACAGCCAACGTATACGCCGCAAACGCAGCCGGTACGTGCGCCTCAGGCCCAGGTGCAAACGCAACCCGTTCAGCCAAAACCGAAGCCGCAAGTGAAAGAGCCGGTGAAAGAAGCACCGAAACCGCAACAGCCAGCCACCATTACCCAGGCTGAGCCGGAAAAACCGAAAGCACAGGAAAAAACCCAGCGCTTTGTGGTTCAGTGCGGTTCGTTCAAAGGATCTGAGCAGGCGGAATCCCAGCGCGCCAAGCTGGCATTCGAAGGTTTTGAAGGCCGGATCACCACCGGCGGTGGCTGGAGTCGCGTCGTCATCGGCCCGTACAACAGCCGTTCTGGTGCTGACAGCACACTATCGCGCCTCAAAGGCGCTGGCATCTCCGGTTGCATTCCCGTCGCAACCGGGGGTTGAAAACCCGTAATCCTTCCCCAATCTATACTTTCAATATGCCCCGTAAGTTTGTGAGACACGTTCAGTGTCCCGCAAACCTGCGGGGATCTTTTCCGTCTGCAACGAGGAACCGCTCGTGACAACAATTGTAAGTGTACGCCGCAACGGCAAGGTCGTTATCGGTGGTGATGGCCAGGCCACATTGGGAAATACCGTCATGAAGGGCAACGTCAAAAAAGTACGTCGCCTGTATAACGACAAAGTGATCGCGGGCTTTGCTGGCGGCACGGCTGATGCCTTCACGCTGTTTGAGCTGTTCGAACGCAAACTGGAAATGCACCAGGGTCATCTGGTGAAAGCCGCCGTTGAACTGGCAAAAGACTGGCGTACCGACCGTATGTTACGCCGTCTGGAAGCCCTTCTGGCCGTGGCCGATGAAAACGCCTCGCTTATCATCAGCGGTAACGGTGACGTTATCCAGCCTGAAAACGATCTGATTGCCATTGGTTCCGGTGGCCCGTATGCCCAGGCTGCTGCACGCGCGTTGCTGGAAAACTCCGAGCTTGAAGCGCGCGACATCGTCGAAAAATCGCTGAGCATCGCCGGTGACATCTGCATCTACACCAACCAATTCCACACTATCGAAGAATTGTCTTCTAAAGCGTAAGGATCGAAAATTATGTCTGAGATGACCCCGCGCGAGATCGTCAGCGAGTTAGACAGTTACATCATTGGCCAGGATAAAGCGAAACGCGCCGTGGCTATTGCTTTGCGTAACCGCTGGCGCCGGATGCAGCTTGATGAAGCGCTGCGCCACGAAGTCACCCCGAAAAATATTCTGATGATCGGTCCGACCGGTGTCGGTAAAACCGAAATTGCCCGCCGTCTGGCGAAGCTGGCTAACGCGCCGTTCATCAAAGTAGAAGCGACTAAATTCACGGAAGTCGGTTACGTCGGTAAAGAAGTGGATTCAATTATCCGCGACCTGACCGATTCCGCCGTAAAAATGGTGCGCCTGCAATCTATTGAGAAAAACCGTTATCGTGCTGAAGAACTGGCCGAAGAACGTATTCTGGATGTGCTGATCCCGCCAGCGAAAAACAACTGGGGACAACCTGACGAAGCGCAGGAACCTTCTGCTGCACGCCAGAACTTCCGCAAAAAACTACGTGAAGGCCAGCTCGACGACAAAGAGATTGAAATCAGCCTGGCATCCGGCCCGATGGGCGTGGAAATCATGTCCCCTCCGGGTATGGAAGAAATGACCAATCAGTTGCAGTCGATGTTCCAGAGCATGGGTGCTCAGAAACAGAAACCGCGCAAACTGAAAATCAAAGAAGCGCTGAAGCTGCTGATCGAAGAAGAAGCCGCGAAACTGGTGAACCCGGAAGATCTGAAAGAACAGGCAATCGAGGCCGTTGAGCAACACGGCATCGTGTTTATCGATGAGATCGACAAAATCTGTAAACGTGGCGGCCAGAGTTCAGGCCCGGACGTCTCCCGCGAAGGTGTTCAGCGTGACCTGCTGCCTCTGGTGGAAGGCTGTACGGTGTCTACCAAGCACGGCATGGTGAAAACCGATCACATTCTGTTTATCGCTTCCGGCGCATTCCAGACGGCCAGCCCGTCAGACCTGATCCCTGAGTTGCAGGGTCGTCTGCCTATTCGTGTGGAACTGCAGGCGCTGTCGACTGAAGACTTCGAACGCATACTGACCGAGCCAAGTGCTTCGCTGACTCATCAGTACAAAGCATTGATGGCGACCGAAGGCGTAACCATTGATTTCACCGCTGACGGTATCCGCCGTATTGCGGAAGCCGCATGGCAGGTGAACGAAACCACCGAGAACATAGGTGCGCGTCGTCTGCATACCGTTCTGGAGCGTCTGATGGAAGATATCTCTTACGATGCCAGCGAAAGCAACGGTATCTCCATAAACATTGATGCAGATTATGTTAGAAGCCACCTTGACCAGCTGGTAGCTGATGAAGATCTGAGCCGTTTTATCTTATAATTTGCTCATACGTTCCGAAAGTGATCTTCAGGGAGGCGTTTGCCTCCCTGATTTTTTTAGATTTCGGACTGATTCTTCACCTGAGAAATCACCTATGAGCACAATCACGCCTTTCACTCCGACAACACCCGCCCGCGCCTGGCTCGAAAGCCTGCGCCCGAAAACCTTGCCACTGGCGTTTGCTTCTATCGTTATGGGTTCTGCCATTGCCAGCCTGCAAGGCGTTTTCCATCCGCTCATTGCACTACTGGCGCTGCTGACTGCGGGCTGTTTGCAAATTTTGTCAAATCTGGCGAATGACTATGGCGATGCCGAGAAAGGCAGTGACACGCCGGAACGCGTCGGGCCCTTACGCGGCATGCAAAAGGGCCTGATTACCGCCGGGCAGATGAAGCGCGCGATTATCCTGACCATCGCGCTGACCCTTATCTGCGGTACTGCGCTTATTGCCGTGGCCTGTCATAAGCCTAGTGACGTGGTCGGGTTTCTGATCCTCGGCTTGCTGTCGATTGGCGCCGCCATTACCTATACCGTCGGCACACGACCTTATGGCTACATGGGACTTGGCGATATTTCCGTGCTGATCTTCTTCGGCTGGATCAGTGTCGCAGGGACGTTTTATTTACAGGCAGGCTATTTCGACTGGATCGTAATGCTTCCGGCGACGGCGACAGGTTTGCTGTCCACTGCGGTACTCAATATCAATAATTTGCGCGATATCGAAACCGACAGCGCCAACGGCAAGAATACCCTGGCGGTTCGCCTCGGGCCGGTTAACGCACGACGCTATCACGCCATCATTCTGACCGCCGCCGTGCTGTGTCTGGTGATTTTCTCCGCCCTGCACCTGCCTCACTGGACCGGCTGGCTGTTTATCCTGGCGATCCCAATGCTGGCAAAACATCTGATACGGGTGATGAAATCGACAACATCCACTGAAGTCCGCCCGTTGCTGGAACATATGGTAAAAACCGCGTTGCTGACTAACGTCTTGTTTGCAGTGGGTCTGTTGCTCAATTGAGTAAAGTTGGCCTGATGTGCGTTTATCAGGTCGCTTTTCACATTTAACAATTGATGATTTTGCCAACATCCGCCGGAAAGGGATATACTGAACACTCATGCAGCAACCAGATGAAATCCTATGAAATACGATACTTCCGAACTTTGCGACATCTACCATGAAGAAGTGAATGTCGTTGAACCCTTGTTCTCCAACTTTGGCGGCCGTACTTCATTTGGCGGGCAAATCACCACCGTGAAATGCTTCGAAGATAATGGCTTGCTTTATGACCTGCTGGAAGAAAATGGCCGTGGCCGTGTATTAGTGATCGATGGTGGCGGTTCTGTTCGTCGCGCACTGCTGGATGCCGGACTGGCACGCCTTGCATTGCAAAACGAATGGGAAGGCATCGTGATTTACGGTGCAGTCCGTCAGGTTGATGATCTCGAAGAGCTGGATCTGGGTATCCAGGCGATGGCGGCTATCCCGGCTGGCGCAGGCAGTGAAGGGATTGGCGAAAGCGACATTCGTGTCAATTTCGGCGGCGTCACCTTCTTCTCCGGCGACCATCTTTATGCCGATAATACCGGTATCGTGCTGTCCGAAGACCCGCTCGATATTGAGTGATTTCCTTCTGAGCACAACAAAAAAGGACGCCAAGGCGTCCTTTTTTATTTGGAATATGAAGTAATTAAACTTCTTCCATTTTTCCCAACAATGCACGCAGACGATCCTGCCATACGTGTTGTTCTTCTTTCAGCTGCGCATTTTCACGCACCAGAGACTCATGGTTGCCGCTGGCTTGCTGAACTTCCTGAGACAGGGTGTTGTTCTGCTCTTTCAGTTCTTCGATTTCCATCTGCAACAGAGTAATGGTATCAATCGCTTGCTGAACTTTAGCTTCTAATTTCTCAAATACTTCAAATGACATTTTTCGGTCCCCTTATGTTCGCAAGGCGCACATCTTATGTTCTGCCGCATCGTCCGGACACGGCTCAAAAATTCCTGCACTCCGTCGATTTTTATAACGAATTCATCAGAGAATTGCGCAAAACCAGCGTGTGTCTTAACGGGTGATTGTATGTAGCCAGCTTTGTTCTGTCTACCCGCAACCCCTTTATCCACGCAGTCTGTTGCAATTTAACAGCGCCGGGTATCAGGAAATGCTTAAAAAGCAGCGTCACACACCAGAAATACTGTTTAATGCCGAATAACCTTAGCCGCTGCGCGGGAAGGCATGTTGATGTTCGTTTGTCACAAATGGCGGCTGAAAATGTTAAATCATGGACTTTTTGCGCTGCATCAAGTTCCAGCAATACGCGAAATCGCTCATTTTTATGACGCGACACACAAAATTTGATTTCGCTATTTCTCGTTTATGCTCGTTAACGATAAATTCACATTACGTTCTCATTTAATGATGAACGCCAAAATCCGATTACGTTGACAAACGACATAACAGAAAAATTATAACTAACCATTAACATCATCCTTAGCAGGATCAAACTATGAGCCAAACCATGAGTTCCACATTAAAAGGTCAGTGCATCGCTGAGTTTCTGGGTACCGGGCTTATCATTTTCTTTGGTGCGGGCTGTGTCGCAGCAATGAAACTTGCCGGGGCAACCTTTGGTCAGTGGGAAATCAGTATTATCTGGGGTCTGGGTGTGGCAATGGCCATCTACCTGACTGCCGCCATCTCCGGCGCACACCTGAATCCGGCGGTGACCGTCGCACTTTGTTTGTTTGCAAACTTTGAAGGACGCAAAGTTCTGCCTTACATCATTGCGCAGGTCGCGGGAGCTTTCTGCGCCGCCGCACTGGTCTACGGCCTTTACTACAACCTGTTCTTCGATTTTGAGCAAAGCCACAACATGGTGCGCGGCAGCGTCGAAAGTCTGGATCTGGCCGGTATTTTCTCTACCTATCCAAACCCGCACATCAGCGTATTGCAGGCGTTTCTGGTAGAAACGGTGATTACGGCCATTCTGATGGCGCTGATCCTCGGCCTGACCGATGACGGCAACGGCATTCCACGTGGTCCGCTGGCGCCATTGCTGATCGGTATCCTGATCGCGGTTATCGGTGCCTCCATGGGGCCACTGACCGGATTCGCCCTGAACCCGGCACGTGACTTTGGTCCGAAAGTCTTCGCCTACTTCGCTGGCTGGGGCAAGGTTGCCTTCACCGGCGCGCGCGATATTCCTTATTTCCTGGTGCCGATTTTTGGCCCGCTGCTCGGTGCTTCTCTGGGTGCCATCGCGTATAAAGCGCTGATCGGCCGCCATTTGCCAAATCAGATTAATGAGCCGGCAGAAGAAAAAGCACCTCAGCCATCCAAACAGCGTAAGGCCTGATCGGCTAAACTGTTCCACAGCTTACTCATTCGCAGGATGAATATTATGTCAGCAGATACGACTCACGAAAAAAAATACATTGTTGCACTCGACCAGGGTACAACCAGTTCACGCGCGGTAGTGCTGGATCACGATGCCAATATCGTCAGCGTGTCACAACGCGAATTCACCCAGATCTACCCTAAGTCAGGCTGGGTTGAGCACGACCCGATGGAAATCTGGTCATCGCAAAGCTCGGTGCTGGTGGAAGTGCTGGCGAAAGCCGACATTAACTCCGATCAGATTGCCGGTATCGGTATCACCAACCAGCGCGAAACCACCATCGTGTGGGAAAAAGAAACTGGCAAGCCAATCTATAACGCGATTGTCTGGCAATGTCGCCGAACTGCTGACATCTGCGAAAAACTGAAAAAAGACGGTCTGGAAGAATACATTCGCCATAACACCGGCCTGGTTATCGACCCTTACTTCTCCGGCACCAAACTGAAGTGGATCCTCGACAACGTTGAAGGCTCTCGCGAACGCGCTAAACGCGGCGAACTGCTGTTCGGCACCGTCGACACCTGGTTGGTCTGGAAAATGACGCAGGGACGTGTTCACGTGACGGATTACACCAACGCTTCGCGTACCATGCTGTTCAACATCCATGATCTGCAATGGGATGAGCGCATGCTGGAAGTGCTGGATATTCCACGTGAAATGCTGCCGGAAGTTCGCTCTTCTTCTGAGATTTACGGCCAGACCAACATTGGTGGTAAAGGCGGTACGCGTATTCCTATCGCTGGCATCGCAGGTGACCAGCAGGCGGCGCTCTATGGTCAGCTGTGTGTACAACCGGGTATGGCGAAAAACACCTACGGCACTGGCTGCTTCCTGCTGATGAATACCGGTACTGAAGCGGTCGCCTCTAAAAATGGCCTGCTGACTACCATCGCCTGCGGCCCGCGCGGCGAAGTCAACTACGCGCTGGAAGGGGCTGTGTTTGTCGGCGGTGCGTCCATTCAGTGGCTGCGTGATGAACTGAAGCTGATCAGCGACGCAACTGACTCCGAATATTTCGCCATGAAAGTGAAAGACACGAACGGCGTTTACGTAGTGCCTGCCTTTACCGGCCTCGGCGCCCCTTACTGGGATCCGTATGCCCGCGGCGCAATCTTCGGTCTGAGCCGTGGTGCGAACAGCAACCACATCATCCGCGCGACGCTGGAATCTATCGCTTACCAGACCCGCGACGTACTGGATGCCATGCAGGCAGACTCGGGCGCTCGTCTGCAGGCACTGCGTGTGGACGGCGGTGCGGTGGCCAACAACTTCCTGATGCAATTCCAGTCAGACATTCTTGGCACCCGCGTTGAGCGCCCTGAAGTGCTGGAAGTCACCGCGCTGGGTTCTGCTTTCCTGGCAGGTCTGGCCGTCGGCTTCTGGAACGACCTGGAAGAAGTGCGCAGCAAAGCGACCATCGAACGTGAATTCCGCCCAAGCATTGAAACGACGGAACGTAATGTCCGCTATAAAGGCTGGCAAAAAGCGGTGGCACGCGTTCGTTCGTGGGAAGATCACGACGAGTAATCGCCAGATATTATCGCCAACACCCCTTTCTGAAACTCCCCATCCGGGGAGTTTTTTTATGCACCTTTCCCGTTGTGCTAAAATCTGCGCCACAGATGAGCCTCGCCTCACCGACCTCTTTTTTTCTTTCTACAGGCTTTCCAATGAAACGTGAATTAGCAATCGAGTTCTCCCGCGTGACCGAAGCTGCCGCGCTCGCCGGTTACAAATGGCTGGGTCGTGGCGATAAAAACCTTGCCGATAACGCTGCCGTTCAGTCCATGCGCATCATGCTCAATAAAGTCGATATCGACGGCACTATCGTGATTGGCGAAGGGGAGATTGATGAAGCGCCGATGCTGTATATCGGTGAAAAAGTCGGTACCGGCAACGGCGACGCGGTGGATATCGCGGTCGATCCTATTGAAGGTACACGCATGACCGCCATGGGCCAGTCCAATGCGCTGGCTGTGCTGGCAGTTGGCGACAAAGGTTCGTTCCTCAATGCACCCGACATGTACATGGAAAAGATCGCCGTCGGGCCGGGTGCCAAAGGCGCGATTAATCTCGAACTGACGCTGGCAGAGAATCTGGCCAATATTGCTAAAGCGCTGGATAAACCGCTGACCGAACTGACCGTCGCTGTTCTGGCAAAACCCCGTCACGACGACGCCATCCGCGAAATGCTGGCGTCAGGCGTGCGTGTGTTCGCATTCCCGGACGGCGATGTGGCGGCGACAATCCTGACCTGCATGCCGGAAAGTGAAGTGGATGTGCTGTATGGCATCGGCGGTGCGCCGGAAGGCGTGATTTCCGCTGCGGTGATCCGTGCGCTGGATGGCGATATGCAGGGCCGTTTGCTGGCGCGTCATGATGTGAAAGGCGATACACCGGAAAACCGTCGTATCGGCGAAGAAGAGCTGGCGCGCTGTAAAGCGATGGGGATCGAGGCCGGTAAAGTGCTGCTGCTGGATGATATGGCGCGTAACGATAACGTGATTTTCTCCGCGACCGGTATTACCAAAGGCGACCTGCTGGAAGGCATCAGCCGTCAGGGAAACATGGCGACCACCGAGACGCTGCTGATCCGCGGAAAATCCCGCACCATTCGCCGTATCCGCTCGACCCATTACCTCGACCGAAAAGACGCTGCGCTGCACGAATTTATTATCTGATCAACTTCCTTCCGGTCATCAAAAAGCAGGGCCATCAGCGCCCTGCTTTTGCACCATCAGGCAGTATGTCCTTCATGCTGGCTACGGTTCGACATCGGCCACCAGCACAGTAAAATCAGCAATGCCATCGCAAACATCAGTAACCCGAGACTGAACTGACCGGTTTGCGGCAACATCGCCGACATCCATGCTACCAGCCCTGACCCCATATTCTGCAATCCGCCAACCAGCGCACCGGCCGCGCCCGCCAGATACGGGAAAGGCTCCATTGCACCGGTGGTCGCCAGCGGGAACAACATGCCAGCGCCAAAGAAAAACAGCGAAGCCGGCACCACCAGCGTCCAGATATTCATGATACCCAGCCAGCCAGGGATCCACATCGCCAGACCGGCCAGCAGACAACTGATGACCGAATGCCACATCAGTTGCTGGAAACTTTTCTCCGCCCGCCCGGCATACCAGGCACCAAAGAAGGCAGCAGGGATCGGCAGGATAAACAGTACGCTGACCATCACACCGCTCAGCCCGAGGACGCCGCCCATCAGCACACCGCAACTGGCTTCAAACACCGCCACACCGGCCAGTGCACCGACCAGCATCACCAGATAGCGGCTGAAATTGGCGTCGGCCAGTAATAAACGCAGGCTGCCCAGCATGTTGCGCGGCGGATGGTCGGCAGTGAATTCCGGACGAGTTTCCGGCAACCAGCGGTACATCGAAAACGCCACACCGGCGCACAGAATCAGCAGGAAACCAAAACTGGCCCGCCAGCCTAACCACGCAGACAGTGCGCCACCAATCACCGGCGCCAGCAGCGGGCTGATCAGAATGCCCATGTTCAGCAGGCTGTTGGCATGGCGCAACGCGCCGCCTCTGTAGAGATCACGCGGCATGGTTCTCGCCATTACGCCCGCCACGCCGGTGCCCAACCCCTGAATGGCTGCAAAGGCGATCAGCATATTCAGGCTCGTTGACATCATCGCTCCCGCCGCACCAATCAGGAAAATCATCAGGCCGGTGAGGATCACCGGTTTACGGCCAATATTATCGGAAAGCGGGCCGTAAACCAGTTGCGAGCCGCCGTATGTCAGCAGATAGGCTGCCATCACCCGCTGTACCGCGCCCGGTTTCACGGCCAGACTGGTGGCCATGTCCGCGATATTCGGCACATAAATGGTTTGTGCCATTTGCCCGACAGCCACCAGCAAAATGAGCATGATAAGCAGGTGGATATTTTCCAGATTTTTCATTTTTCAGTTCATTATCAAATAAGATTGGAAAAGTGCAGAACAAATAACCAGTAAATTCAGCCAGACTACAGCGGCGCATAAGTTAACAAATTAATATGAATAAGCGAGTGTTGTAGGAAACTCTTCTCAACCTGTACTGGCAGCAGCGGGAACCACATGTGTAACGCAGGGTGTACGAAAATCGATATTGGCTAACGGGTGATGAACAGGCTGATAACATTTAACCGATACGGGATTCGGAAAATTTGAAATAAAATCAGGACATAATTTTGCAATTCATATTTCTCACTACATGAAGAAATCAGAAACCACGGGAGTTTTTTATGGCTGATTGGGTGACAGGAAAAGTCAAAAAAGTTGAGCACTGGACAGACAATTTGTTCAGCATCACGGTCAATGCGCCCATCGATCCTTTTACCGCTGGCCAGTTCGCCAAACTTTCGCTGGATATTGACGGCGAGCGGGTGCAGCGCGCGTATTCCTATGTAAACCCACCCTCCAGCGGCGAACTGGAGTTTTATCTGGTGAATGTGCCGGAAGGAAAACTCAGCCCGCGGCTTCACGTGATGCAGCCCGGTGACGAAATCAACATCACCAAAGAAGCCGCCGGATTTTTCGTGGTTGAAGAAGTGCCTGAATGCGCGACCCTGTGGATGCTGGCAACCGGTACCGCTATCGGGCCGTATCTGTCTATTTTGCAGGAAGGCATCGGACTGGAGCGGTTCAAGAATATTGTTCTGGTTCACGCGGCACGCTTTGCAGCGGATCTCAGCTATCTGCCATTAATGCAGCAACTGCAACGCCGTTATGAGGGCAAACTCCATATCCAGACCGTGGTCAGTCGCGAGGAGATTTCCGGTTCGCTGACCGGTCGCGTGCCTGCGCTGATTGAAAGCGGCGCACTGGAAGCGGCTGTCGGCCTTAAGATGCTGGCAGAGGACAGCCACGTGATGTTGTGCGGCAATCCGCAGATGGTTCGCGATACCCAGCAAGTACTGAAAGACACGCGGGGTATGCGCAAACATCTCAAACGTAAGCCTGGCCATATGACCAGCGAGCATTACTGGTAAGTCTGTTACCGCGAAACTAGCGGAATTTAACGTCGTCCGGTTCCGGGCCAAAGCGATTTGCGCCCGGTGTGCCGGTAAAACCGCCGCAGTCGATCAGCAACATGATGAAAATCACTGATGGCGCGAGCCGGCCCAGAACCCAGCTCCACGTCTGCGGCATCGCCGCTGCCCAGTTACCCGCCACCAGCATCCACGCCAGCACAAACAGCAGCGCCCACCAGGCCGATTTATTGCGGTCATGCAATCTTTTCACCAACACTGCGGCAGTCGGCCACAGTAAAACCACCAGCGCGAATCCGGCGGACTGATAGGTAATCCATTCCTGTGCGGCAAAAAAGAAATCAACCACCATCAGAATCAACCAGCTAACCATCCAGAGCCAGAAATCGCGGCGGCCCAGGCGGCCGTTAAAAGAAAACAGTGCATGCTGTAACGTCATTGGCAGTCCGTTCCGTAAAGTACAAGGGGAGTAAAATATTAAAACAGGCGGAGTGTAACTCACGGGCAGCGATGACGAGAATCTTTACGCACTCCTTTTGACATTACCCCCCGTTCCCCGCTTTAATCGGACTGTTGAAACAAAATAAGAAACGCCCTATGACTGTTGCTCAATCCTTATTACGACTGGCGCTGCCCGCGCTGCTTATGCTCGCTTGCCAGAATAGTGCACTCGCCGATCCGCCGGTCGATCACTCTGGCGCAGAGGAGATGCCAAAAGCCCCTTACCTGCTTGCTGGCGCACCCACCTTTGAAACGACACTGATCAATTTTCGCGCCAAATACAATGAAGCCAATCCGACCCAGCAGATTGGCGAGTTCCGGTCGATCAGTGATAAATCTCCAAACAGTTCCCTGACCCGCGCCGCCAGCAAGATTAATGAAAACCTGTATGCCTCGACCGCACTGGAAAAAGGCACCGGTAAAATCAAAACGCTGCAAATCACCTATCTGCCGATTCAGGGGGCTGAAGAAAAGGCCGCACGCACGCTGGCGATAAGCTATATGGCTAACCTGATGCGTCAGTTCGACGCCACATTATCCACCGAGCAAAGCGTGGCAAGAGTCGCTTCTCTGATCGAAAAAGGAAAAGGTCAGCAGTTTTATAAGCAGGAGGTAGGCGCGGTGCGTTTTGTCATTTCAGACAATGGCGAAAAAGGACTGACATTCGCCGTTGAGCCGGTCAAGCTGGCGCTTGCTGAGCCGTGAGATGACGGTTTTTAATGACAAAAAGCAAAGCCTTTATGACCAATGATCTCTATACTGTTGCACAGGTAATCTGCTTATTTGGCAGAAATTTTAATCGACACTCGCGTCCCCTTTTGGAGGAAAAAACATGCGACATCCATTAGTGATGGGTAACTGGAAGCTTAACGGCAGCACCCACATGGTTAACGAACTGATTGCTGCTCTGCGTACTGAACTGAGCACAGTTGTAGGTTGTGGCGTTGCAATTGCTCCACCAGAAGTTTACCTGTCACAGGCTAAACACGCTCTGGCTGGCAGCCGTATTACGCTGGGTGCTCAGAACGTTGATGCTAACCTGTCTGGCGCATTCACCGGTGAAATCTCTGCCGACATGCTGAAAGACATCGGTGCGCAATACATCATCATCGGTCACTCAGAACGCCGCACTTACCACAAAGAAAGTGATGAGTTCATCGCGAAAAAATTCGGCGTGTTGAAAGAAGCGGGTCTGACTCCTGTTCTGTGCATCGGTGAAACCGAAGCAGAAAACGAAGCAGGCAAAACTGAAGCCGTTTGCGCTAAACAACTGGACGCGGTTCTGAGCACTCTGGGTGCGAAAGCATTCGAAGGCGCAGTCATCGCTTACGAACCTGTTTGGGCGATCGGTACCGGCAAATCTGCCACCCCGGCTCAGGCTCAGGCTGTTCACAAATTCATCCGTGACCACATCGCGAAACAAGATGCTGCGGTTGCTGAACAAGTTATCATCCAGTACGGCGGTTCTGTTAACGCTGCAAATGCTGCTGAACTGTTCACCCAGCCAGACATCGATGGCGCACTGGTTGGCGGCGCATCACTGAAAGCAGACGCTTTCGCTGTGATCGTGAAAGCCGCTGCTGAAGCTAAACAAGCGTAAGCCTGTTTCTTCTGCGCAATAAAAAACCCCGGCATGCCTAATGCCGATCGTTTAAGGATCAGTTGACCGATCCGGTGGCTCGTGTAAAAAGGGTTCATGCTCATCATGGACCCTTTTTAAATGGAACTTTCACAAGCTCTCGGTATTATCAATCTCACTGCCCCC
>NZ_JAHXYO010000033.1:0-39257 GCF_019969905.1 Rahnella sp. GSA61A
CAAACTCTTCAATTAAAAGTTCGATTTGCTTCAACAAGTGAAGCGGTGCTCAGAGATTACTTCGTAATAATTCAACTAAATGAATTACTGCTTGGTCACTCTAAGACTTGATATTTTTTGCCACCGAGGTGGCTGATATCGCCTTGTGAGTGCCCACACAGATTGTCTGATAAATTGTTAAAGAGCAGTGAGTTACGCGCTTTCGCTTGCTAACTCGAGGTGGCGTATATTACGCTTTCCTCATTCAGTGTCAACCGTTTATTTTATCCGGTTGCCGCTGTTTTTAATCTTTCCGACCCGGTTACTTCGTGATGTTGTTCACGTTGTTCCCTGTCGATGGAGCGGCATTATAGGGATCCGAATTTTTTGCACAAGCCTTTTTTCCAATAAAAGGATCGACTGCGTATTTTTCGACCCCTTCGCAGAGATCTCACCCGATCTGCTGCTTTTAACGCCGATCTTATCGCCCCTCAATTGGTATTTCCCCCGACCCGAACTATATTGCCAAGATTAATACTCACTTACGGGGTACTTCAGATGTCTCAGACTTTACGTTCTTATCAGGGATTAACACCAACATTGGGTGAAAGAGTGATGGTGGATCCCTCAAGCGTGGTGATTGGCGATGTGGATCTGGCTGATGACGTCAGTATCTGGCCACTGGTTGTGATACGTGGTGATGTGAATAATGTGGTTATCGGCTGTCGGACTAATGTGCAGGATGGAAGTGTGCTCCATGTGACTCATCAGTCACGACATAATCCCGAGGGGCACCCTCTTATTATTGGGGAAGACGTCACTGTCGGGCATAAGGCGATGCTGCATGGTTGCACGATCGGAAACAGAGTTTTGGTCGGAATGGGATCAATACTGCTGGATGGGGCTATCGTCGAAGACGATGTCATGATTGGCGCAGGCAGTCTGGTTCCACCTGGGAAAACACTCGAAAGTGGCTACCTCTATTTAGGAAGTCCTGTTAAGCAGATACGAGAACTGACTTCTGATGAACTCGCAGGACTGACATACTCTTCTAATAATTATGTGACATGGAAAGATCTCTATCTTTCACAGGAGCAATAAGAAGCGTACTGCCTGAACAGTAATAAATCTGATTGTTCAGGCATTTCACAATCACCCCAGCAAGTCTTTCTTTAGCTCCTCAAGCACTGGTTCTATTTGGGGCATCACCCCATGCCACAGATAAAAAGCGTGCGCTGCCTGCCCCACCAGCATCCCCAGCCCGTCTGCATAATGAGTTACCCCATTATTTTTCGCCCAGGTGATAAAAGGCGTTAAACCCGACTGATAAAACATGTCGTAGACGCGGGTCTGCGTCGTCAGCACACTTTCGGGGATCTCTGGGATCTGACCTTTAATACCCGATGCAGTAGCATTAATGATCAGATCGAAAGATTCATCAGCCAGATCGGCCAAAGCAATAGCCCGGATATTCCCTTTCTTTTCGAAAATATGGCTCAGGTGCTGTGCGCGTTCAAACGTCCGGTTAGTAACAACAACCGGGCAGCCATAGTACAGTAAAGGAAGTATCACCCCACGCGCAGCGCCACCAGCACCAATCAGAAGAACCCGGTCCCCTCGCTTTAAAAGCGCCAGCCGCTCAAGATCATTCAACATGCCGATGCCGTCGGTGTTATCCCCAAGCAATCGCCCATCTTCGAACTTTTTAAGCGTATTCACAGCACCCGACATGGCAGCCCGCTCGGTCAGCTCATCTGACTCAGCAAAAGCGCGCTCTTTGAAAGGTACCGTAATATTTGCCCCCAGCGCTCCGTTTTCAAAAAAGGAACGCAACGTCTCTTCAAACGCTTCTTGCGGGGCCAGAACCGTGCCATATGTGTGATCGATCCCCGTCTGACGGGCGAAAAGCGCATGAATGCGAGGGGATTTGCTATGGCCGATCGGATTTCCAAATACCGCAAAAGATGGCGTGACTTTCATTTGTTAACCTTGACGAATAAGGTTGCCAGTGAGGGCATCCCGAATTTCAGATGGATTATCTCTTCCTCCTACATCGCCATCCAGAACGGGAAAATCTTTCCCAAACTGAAGCCTGACTTCTTCAGACAAACGGCAAGGAGGTTGCCCGTTCAGGTTCGCACTGGTTGAAACCAGTGGTTTTCCAAATTTTTGGCAGAGTTCTTTTACCAGAGGATGGTCTGTGACACGCACCGCCAGCGAAGTGAAACGGCCGGTAAGCCAATCAGGTGTCGAGGGTTTTGCAGGCATAACCCAGGTAACGGGGCCTGGCCAGAATGAAACGACATGCGCAAGCTGTTGCTCCGTTAAAGATGAGTCATCAATATAAGGAAGGAGCTGCTGATAATTGTCAGCAATCAGAATGAGTCCTTTATCTTTTGGACGTTTTTTCAGCGCCAGCAATGCCTCGACGGCTTGTTCGCTATCTGGGTCACACCCCAACCCGAAAACCGCTTCCGTTGGATAAGCAATAACATGTTGTCCGTGAAGCGCCTCAAGCACTGCACTGAATGATTTTTCTGTCTCTTTATTCATCTTGTTCGTTATCTTTTATTTCTACGGCTTTGCCGCACAATTTACTGGCACAGAATAACTTAATCCCCTGAGCCGTTTTCTTTTCCATCAACAATGGGTAATGGCAATGAACACATTCTCCTGCAACTGGCTTATTATTGATGGCAAACTGACATTCCGGGTAACGATCACAGGCGTGGAATACTTTGCCAAAACGTGATTTGCGCTGTAACAGATGACCCTTTCCACATTGCGGGCAGCCCAGAGTAGTTTCTTCTGGCTTATCGATAGCTTCAATATGATCGCATTCAGGATACTGACTGCAACCAATAAACATGCCGTAACGCCCCTGCCGCAGCACCAAAGTGGAGTCACATTTAGGGCATGCCTGTCCTTCCAGGATTTTCACAATATGCCCATCCGCCTGTGATTTCAGGGGACGAACATACTGACATTGCGGGTAGGATGAACAACTGAGAAAGGGGCCGTGACGACCACTACGGATCACCAAATCGGCCCCGCATGCTGGACAGGATCCATTTTGCTTATCAGCAAAAAGTGCTGCTTTTGTCATATGTTACGTTTTACCTGTTATCTCTTAGTGCAGATAACCTTCATTAACTTCAAATAATAGCTCTTCCATTTGCTGATACGCTCTTTCATATCCGGGAATATTAAACAGAACCATCAGCACGACCCACTTCAGATCTTCAAGATCGAATTCTTCAGTGTCCAGAGCCATAACACGATCGATAACCATCTCTCTGGTATCGAAATTCAATACTTTGATTTGTTCCAGAAACAGCAAAAAACCACGACAACTGCTATCTAACCGACTCGTTTCCTCATCGGTATACACACGTAATGCTGAAGGATCAGAATCCAGCATATAAGATGGGGTTCCACCCTCTTGCATATCCGCAAGTTTTTCAAGCCAATTCAGCGCATTGTGAATATCAGCCCGGTGAAAACCAGCCTCGGTCAAGTCATCCGTTAACCTATCCTCGTCAACATTCATCTCCGCTTCGTTGTGAATGTAAGTTTCAAATAAGTACATTAGTACGTCGAACATGGCTTGCCCTCTTAATTCGGACATAGCCGCCGGGTACAGCTGCGATCCATCCTGCTAACTCCAGTTCGAGTAGTTTACCTACAACTTCTGGCACAGGTTGGCCGGCACGTTCGGCGACGACGTCAACAGATGTCACCTCATATTCTACGTTAGCCAACACATCAGCAAATGGCAATTCAACTTCGCTATCTGGCGCACAAATATTCACCTCTGGCGCATCAGAGTGACCATCCGGAGGCATTTTCAAGGATTCTGACGCTTTGATATTTGGAAACCAGGTCAGCCCGCTCCCTATATGTTCGGCGATATCATTGGGCTCAGTCACCAGATAAGCGCCCTGCTGAATAAGCCAGTGTGTTCCTTCGCAGGTTGCACTTCCCAGCGGGCCTGGCAACGCGAACACTTCCCTTCCTTGCTCCAGTGCATAGCGTGCAGTAATCAATGAGCCGCTGCGCAGCGTGGCTTCGATAACAAGTACACCCGCACTCAACCCGCTGATAACCCGGTTACGGCGGGGAAAGTGGGCTGCTAAAGGCGGCGCAGTCACCAGATGTTCTGAAACCAGAGCTCCTCCCTGCTCGAGGATGCGATCTGCGAGCTTCAGATGACAGGGTGGATAGCGCTTCATCAGTCCGCTTCCCAACACAGCAATCGTCTTACCCTGAGCTTCTAGTGTTGCCTTATGGCTGATTCCATCAATTCCCATTGCCAGACCGCTTGTCACGGTAAAACCACTGCTGACCAGGCCCCCTGCAAATACCTGTGCATATTGTTCGCCATAATGTGAGTAATCGCGGCTTCCCACCATCGCTATTTGCGGGGATAGCAGTAATTCAGCGGCTCCTTCTGCGAACAAAATCAGAGGCGGGGAGGATATTTGTGCTAACAGCGGGGAATAAAACTCGCTACCAAAAGTAATAAGATGACAATTCTCTCCTTCCAGCCATTTCAATGATTCAACTAACCAGCGCTGATTAATATGCTGAAAATCGGCTATTTGTTCGGGGAGAAGCCCACTGTTTGCTAATTCTGAGGACGAATAAATGCCCCGGCAGAATAAGGTCTGAATGATCCCCATAGCGTGATGAGGATCGAGGCGTTTTACCACCGACAAACGTATCCATGCTTCCTGTAATGTCATTATCCATTCCCTTCTCAAGGCCTTTCAGCGACTGATACAATTGGCAGAGGATGCTGTCAATCTGGGCAGGAAATGTCTAGAATAGAGTCTATATATCTTCAATCAATTGAATAAAGATCCAGAAAAATATGTCCGTATTACAGATATTACATTTCCCAGACGAGCGGCTTCGCATAACGGCAAAACCGGTCAAAGAAGTTAACGCTGAAATCCAGCAGATCGTGGATGATATGTTTGAAACCATGTATGCAGAGGAAGGCATTGGCCTTGCTGCAACTCAGGTCGATATTCATCAGCGTATCATCGTGATTGATGTCTCTGAAAACCGCGACGAGCGTCTGGTTCTCATCAACCCTGAATTGCTGGAAAAGAGCGGCGAAACCGGGATTGAAGAAGGCTGTCTGTCGATCCCTGATCAACGGGCGCTGGTGCCGCGTGCTGAAAAAGTAAAAATCCGCGCGCTTGACCGTGACGGTAAAACCTTCGAGCTCGAAGCCGATGATCTGCTGGCAATTTGTATCCAGCATGAAATGGATCATCTGGTAGGTAAATTATTCGTGGATTACTTGTCTCCGTTGAAACGTCAGCGTATTCGCCAGAAAATGGAAAAAATGGCCAAGCTGAACGCACGGGCTGACTAATATTCGTGTAACACAGGACACTGCTTTGCGAATCATATTTGCCGGTACTCCGGACTTTGCAGCGCGTCATCTTGACGCGCTTTTATCATCAGAACATCAGGTTGTCGGTGTTTTCACTCAGCCCGATCGCCCTGCTGGCCGCGGTAATAAACTTACCGCAAGCCCGGTTAAAGTTCTGGCTCAAACCCACGACATCCCGGTTTTCCAGCCTAAATCCTTGCGCCCGGAAGAGAATCAGTCTCTGGTTTCCGCGCTTGAGGCGGACATTATGGTAGTCGTTGCTTATGGTTTGATCCTGCCAAAAGCCGTGCTTGATATGCCGAAATTGGGCTGCATCAATGTGCATGGCTCATTATTGCCACGCTGGCGTGGCGCAGCACCGATTCAGCGATCTCTTTGGGCAGGTGATACAAAAACAGGTATCACCATCATGCAGATGGATGTCGGCCTTGATACCGGCGATATGCTGCACAAAGTAGAATGTGACATTCTCCCCGAGGATACCAGCGCATCGCTTTACAACAAGCTGGCTGAGCTGGGCCCACAGGGTATGCTTGAAACATTACAGCAGTTGGCGAACGGCTCAGCAAAACCTGAAGTTCAAAGCGAAGAGCACGTAACCTACGCTGAGAAACTCAGCAAGGAAGAAGCCCGCTTAGACTGGAATCTATCGGCCGAACAACTTGAACGCTGTATTCGTGCATTTAACCCATGGCCCGTCAGCTTCTTTATGATTGATGATCAGCCTGTGAAAGTCTGGCAGGCTGAATGTCTGTCAGGAAAAAGCAGCGCTGCACCCGGGACTATTGTTGCTGCCGACAAAAAGGGTATTCAGATTGCAACATCCGATGGCATCCTGAACATCACCCAGTTACAACCCTCAGGTAAAAAAGCAATGTCCGCACAGGATTTGCTGAACTCTCGTCGCGAATGGTTTATCGAAGGCACGCGTTTAGCCTGACCATAACGACTACGCCCGATATTTCGTCGGGCCTTATCTCTTTGATAATGCTGGCTCCGGTCAGCTTTTTTGACTATGAAAACAGCCTATAATCTCCGTAGCATTGCCGCTCAAGCCATCAGCCAGGTTTTGGACAAAGGATTATCCCTGTCCACTGTTCTTCCTAGTCTGCAGAAAAACGTCTCAGAAAAAGATCGCGGACTCCTTCAGGAGCTGTGCTTTGGTACGCTTCGCGTCCTCCCACAGTTGGAATGGTGCTTGCAGCAACTGATGGCAAAACCTCTCACTGGTAAGCAAAGAACATTGCATTACTTACTGATGGTGGGTCTGTATCAGCTGATCCATACCCGGATTCCGGCACACGCCGTACTGGCTGAAACTGTTGACGGTGCCGTTGCGCTAAAACGCCCTCAGTTAAAAGGTCTGATCAACGGCGTGTTGCGTCAGTTTCAGCGGCAGCAGGAAGAATTGCTTCAACGCATGGCCAACAATGACAGCCGCCATCTCCACCCGAGCTGGCTTCTTAACCGCCTGAAAAAAGCTTACCCCACTGACTGGGAAAGTATCGTTGATGCCAATAATCAAAGGCCGCCGATGTGGCTGCGCGTCAACAGGCAGCATCACACACGCGACGAGTACCTACACCTGTTAAACGAAGTACACATCGAAGCAGTTCCGCATCCGGAATACCGCGATGCATTACGGCTGAACACGCCATGTCAGGTAAACCTTCTTCCGGGATTCACAGAAGGCTGGGTCACCGTTCAGGATGCTTCGGCACAAGGCAGTGTTGATCTGCTGGATCCACAGAATGGCGAATTGATCCTCGACTTATGTTGCGCGCCGGGCGGGAAAACTACCCATATTCTGGAAGCTGCACCTAAAGCGCATGTTCTCGCTGTTGATGTGGATGAGCAACGTTTGAAGCGTGTTCATGAAAACCTTCAGCGTTTGAAACTCAGCGCGGAAGTGAAGCAAGGCGATGGGCGCGAGCCGCAGATGTGGGCAGGTGATCGCATTTTCGACCGCATTCTTCTCGATGCCCCCTGTTCAGCGACGGGCGTTATCCGCCGGCATCCTGACATCAAATGGCTGCGCAGAGACAGTGATATTGCCGAACTCGCCAGCCTCCAAAAAGAAATTCTTGATGCCATCTGGCCACGGCTAAAAAGTAAAGGGATCATGGTTTACGCCACCTGTTCGATTTTGCCGGATGAAAACTGCCAGCAAATAGCCTCATTCCTCGAATCACATCAGGATGCTACGCTGGTTGAAACCGGAACGATGGAAAAACCGGGCCGACAGAATCTTCCACATCCTGAAGATGGCGATGGATTCTATTACGCTAAACTTGTTAAAAGCTGAATATCTCGTATTAGTGCTGTTTACTCAGGCTAATACCTTCGAGGCAAAGCAGAGAGTCATATGAAAATAATCATTCTCGGGGCCGGGCAAGTTGGCGGAACACTTGCCGAAAACCTGGTAGGTGAAAACAACGACATCACGGTTGTCGACACGAATACCATCCGGCTGCGTCAGCTTCAGGATAAGTTTGACCTGCGTGTGGTCCAGGGGCACGGTTCTCACCCTCGTGTACTTCGCGAAGCCGGCGCCGAAGATGCAGATATGCTGGTAGCTGTGACGAATTCCGATGAAACTAATATGGTCGCCTGCCAGATTGCCTATTCACTGTTTAACACACCAAACCGCATTGCCCGTATCCGTTCAACTGAATATATCCGTGAATCTGAAAAACTTTTCCATCCGGAAGCCGTGCCTATCGACCACCTGATTTCTCCGGAGCAACTGGTCACGGATTATATCTACAAACTCATTGAGTATCCGGGTGCACTACAGGTGGTGAATTTCGCAGAAGGCAAAGTCAGTATTGCGGCGGTAAAAGCCTATTACGGTGGGCCTTTAGTCGGTAATGCACTCTCTTCAATGCGTGAACACATGCCGCACATTGAAACGCGGGTTGCAGCCATTTTCCGCCAGGATCGTCCTATTCGCCCACAGGGTTCAACCATTATCGAAGCCGGTGATGAAGTATTCTTTGTGGCAGCTTCTCAGCATATCCGTGCAGTCATGAGCGAGCTTCAGAGGCTCGAAAAGCCTTATAAACGAATCATGATCGTAGGTGGCGGCAATGTCGGGGCGGGGCTTGCACAACGGCTTGAGAAGAATTACAGCGTAAAACTCATCGAGCGGGATCAGCAGCGAGCCGCAGAGCTTGCAGAGATATTGCAAGATACGATTGTCTTCTACGGTGATGCCTCGGATCAGGAATTGCTGGCTGAAGAGCATATTGAACAAGTGGATGTATTCATCGCTATTACCAATGATGATGAAGCGAACATCATGTCCGCAATGCTGGCCAAGAGGATGGGCGCGAAAAAGGCGATGGTTCTCATCCAGCGCAGTGCATATGTCGATTTGGTGCAGGGCAGCGTCATCGATATTGCAATTTCGCCTCAGCAGGCAACGATTTCAGCGTTGCTTGGACACGTCAGAAAAGCAGACATCGTCAGTGTTTCATCGCTGAGGCGCGGTGTCGCGGAAGCCATTGAAGCAATTGCACATGGCGATGAGACAACATCAAAAGTTGTGGGTCGTACCGTGGAACAAATCAAACTGCCACCCGGTACAACGATTGGGGCTATTGTGCGCGGTAATGAGGTTATTATTGCCAACGGCACCAGCAGGATCCAACAAGGTGACCATGTTGTGATGTTTATTACCGATAAGAAGTTTGTCAGGGATGTTGAACGGCTGTTCCAGCCAAGTCCATTCTTCTTATAAATTGCACCTTTTGTTAATCAAATTTAGCGTTAATTGAGTTTCAGATGAGAAGTTTTGTAGCGAAGACCCTGCAAATGGTCTTTACTTGGTTTGACATATTTGATGAATTTGCCAAGGAGTGTTTATGAGTTTTATGAAAGAGTTTCGTGAGTTTGCCATGCGCGGCAACGTGGTCGACCTGGCAGTCGGTGTTATCATCGGCGCCGCTTTTGGCAAAATAGTATCGTCATTTGTCGCTGATATTATTATGCCACCGCTAGGCTTGCTGATTGGCGGAGTTGATTTTAAGCAGTTTGCTTTTGTCCTCAGGGAGGCCCAGGGAGCAGCACCCGCAGTAGTCATGCATTACGGGGTATTCATTCAGAACGTGTTTGATTTCATCATTGTTGCACTGGCCATATTCTGCGCAATTACCTTGATGAATAAAATGCGTCGTAAGCAGGAAGATAAGCCCGCTGCACCACCTAAACCAACAGCGGAAGAAACTCTGTTAGCGGAAATTCGTGATTTGCTGAAAGAGCAGCAGGCACCGAAACTGTAATTCTGCTTAGACTGATTAGAAGGGCAGTGTTGAATACTCAAACGAACACTCAACACTGCCCTCCAGATAACTCCCCTTCCCATTTTTCTCTTTGCGACGGTAGCTCCCTTTCCCTTTTTGATTTTTCTCAACACGCTGTTTGAACAGTGGATCATGAAGAAGCGCTTGTAACGCGTTATTCTGAATGATGCCTTTTTGATGCTTATAATGGCTCATAAAACCTCGATATCATTAATAGTAGTGAACAAAATGCGCACACATCTTACTGCTATAATCCTGACTATGAAAGTGGCTATTATACGACCAGAACATTCAAGCTACTTTACCCGCTCCATCCTCTAATGCTTCTAAAATAGAGCAACTTACGCTCGTATGTGAGGAGCCACAACAAGCGGCACTCAATCTTTGCAGGGATTCACGCATCTGATTAAGCTCCTTTAATTTAAGCTCAACCTCTGCGAGTCGTTCATCCACAATAGACTTTGACTCCTGACAAGTATGATGCAAAGGATCGATTCGAATAGAAAGTAACTCCTTGATTGCATCAAGCGTAAAACCTGTAGATTTGGCATAGCGGATGAAGCGTAAGCGCTGCACATCGCTTTCATCATATTGCCGATAACCTGATGTATTACGTGTGCCCGTTCCCATCATTCCCTGCTTTTCATAGTAACGAATAGTATCTGTGGACACGCTGGCCAGCCTGGCAAGTTCACCAATTTTATACATGTCTATTTCCCTCTCAATTTATCCTTCAGTGCATTTTTGTAATGCCCCCGAAGAAAGTCAGTGTTCATACCTGCCTGCTGTAAACGCATTTGTAAAACCTTCAGACGCTTTTCTGCGGGAAGAAACTTTGGATCATCACTGTCTAATATGTTCAGTAGATGATCCAAATCGATCGCCTCTTTTCGATCCTGCAACTCAGGCGGCAAATAGCCTGCATTTTTCAAGATACGATAGGACGTTCTGAGCTCATCCGGAACTGCGCTCGCGTCATCAATGATAAGGGGACGCCCATTTCCAGGAAGGTTATCAAATTCACCCTTTTCCTGAGCATCTTTGATGTGCTTTTCAACCCACTGATCAATTAGAAACATGATTTCGCCTTTGTCACATTGAACGAGCCATCTTAGATCATAGCTGGAAGCGACGCGCTGGAAAAGAGAGTGGAATTTAGCATGGTGAAAACTGGGAAGAAAAGGTTTAGAAACGTGAATTTTAGATGTAAAAAAACCGGGCAAAAGCCCGGTTTTTTCATGCATCTACAGATTATTCAGCAGTTGCTACTTCTGCTTTTGACTCTGCACGATCAACGAGCTCGATGTATGCCATCGGCGCATTGTCGCCTGCACGGAAGCCACACTTAAGAATACGAGTGTAACCACCAGCACGGCTCGCGAAACGCGGACCCAGTTCATTAAACAGTTTTGCCACGATCTCGTTATCACGAGTACGGGCGAATGCCAGACGACGATTTGCAACATTGTCGGTCTTGGCAAGAGTAATCAGCGGCTCAACAACGCGACGCAGCTCTTTCGCTTTCGGCAGGGTCGTCTTGATGATCTCATGACGAACCAAAGAGCCGGCCATGTTACGGAACATAGCCTGTCGGTGGCTGCTGTTACGGTTCAGTTGACGACCACTCTTACGATGGCGCATGACCTTATCCTTCTCAGTAAAACCTTAACCTGTGATCCGGTTACTCGTCAGCAATACTTGCTGGTGGCCAGTTTTCCAGGCGCATGCCCAGAGACAAACCACGGGACGCAAGTACGTCTTTGATCTCAGTAAGAGATTTTTTACCCAGGTTAGGTGTTTTAAGTAACTCAACCTCGGTACGCTGTACCAGATCACCGATGTAGTGGATTGCTTCTGCTTTAAGGCAGTTAGCAGAGCGGACAGTCAATTCCAGATCGTCAACAGGGCGCAGCAGGATTGGATCGAATTCCGGCTTCTCTTCTTTGACTTCCGGTTGACGTACATCACGTAAATCAACGAAAGCTTCAAGTTGTTCAGCAAGAATGGTTGCCGCACGACGAATCGCCTCTTCAGGATCGATCGTACCGTTGGTTTCCATTTCGATAACCAGCTTGTCCAAATCAGTACGCTGTTCTACACGCGCTGCTTCAACATTGTAGGCAATTCGCTCTACAGGGCTGTAGCATGCGTCTACTAACAGACGACCAATTGGGCGCTCATCTTCTTCCGAATGAATTCGGGCAGACGCCGGCACATAACCACGACCGCGCTGAACTTTGATACGCATGCTAATTGCAGCGTTCTCATCGGTCAGGTGGCAGATGACATGTTGCGGCTTGACGATTTCGACATCACCATCATGGGTAATGTCGGCTGCAGTCACAGGGCCAATGCCAGACTTATTCAGGGTAAGAATAACTTCATCTTTCCCTTGAACTCTCACCGCCAGCCCTTTCAGGTTGAGCAGGATCTCCAGGATATCTTCCTGTACGCCTTCTTTGGTGCTGTACTCATGCAGTACACCATCAATCTCAACCTCGGTCACCGCGCAACCCGGCATGGATGAAAGCAGAATACGGCGCAGTGCGTTGCCTAAAGTATGGCCAAAGCCACGTTCTAAAGGCTCAAGGGTCACCTTGGCGTGCGTCGAACTGACTTGCTCGATATCTACCAGGCGCGGTTTTAGAAACTCTGTCACAGAACCCTGCATTGTGTCCTCTCTTTGGTACTAAGCTTTACTTGGAGTAAAGCTCGACGATCAGGTGTTCGTTAATGTCGGAAGACAGATCAGTACGTTCAGGCATACGCTTGAACACACCTTCCATCTTAGCAGCATCAACTTCAAGCCAAGTCGGCTTTTCACGCTGTTCAGCCAACTCCAAAGCGGCCTTCACGCGAGATTGCTTTTTAGCTTTCTCACGGATGCTGACAACGTCATTCGGAGATACCTGATAAGAAGCGATGTTAACAACGCGACCGTTTACCATAATAGCTTTGTGGCTAACTAACTGGCGGGATTCCGCACGAGTAGCGCCGAAGCCCATACGATAAATGACGTTGTCCAAACGACCTTCAAGCAGTTGCAACAGGTTTTCACCAGTGTTGCCTTTCAGGCGTGCTGCTTCTTTATAATAGTTACGGAACTGACGCTCCAGAACACCGTAAGTACGGCGAACTTTTTGCTTTTCACGTAACTGTACACCGTAGTCAGACAGACGCGGCTTACGCGCACCATGCTGACCAGGAGCTTGTTCGATTTTACACTTGGTATCGATCGCGCGAACGCCAGATTTAAGGAATAAATCTGTGCCCTCACGACGGCTAAGCTTGAGCTTAGGACCCAAATATCTTGCCATTTTCTCTCTCCAACAAACCTAAAAGCAGCGTTATACGCGACGCTTTTTCGGCGGACGACAACCGTTATGAGGGATAGGAGTCACATCAGTAATATTAGTGATGCGGAAACCAGCCGCGTTTAATGCGCGGATAGTAGACTCACGACCAGGACCAGGTCCTTTAACCATAACTTCCAGATTCTTGATACCGTATTCTTTCACTGCGTCAGCGCAGCGCTCTGCTGCAACCTGAGCTGCGAACGGAGTGGATTTACGAGAACCACGGAAACCGGAACCACCAGCTGTTGCCCAACCCAAAGCATTACCCTGACGATCGGTAATGGTAACAATGGTGTTGTTGAAAGAAGCATGGATATGAGCCACGCCGTCAGAGACTTGTTTTCTTACACGTTTACGTGTACGAACAGGTGCCTTTGCCATTTATTCAATCACCCCGATTATTTCTTGATCGGTTTACGCGGACCCTTACGGGTACGTGCGTTAGTCTTGGTACGCTGACCGCGCACTGGAAGACCACGACGATGACGCAAACCACGATAAGTTCCAAGGTCCATAAGACGCTTGATGCTCAGGGTGACTTCACGACGCAGATCACCTTCAACAATGAACTTGGCAACTTCGTCACGCAGTTTTTCGATTTGCTCTTCAGACAGCTCACTGATCTTAACATTTTCAGCAATACCGGATGCAGCACAGATAGACTGTGAGCGGGTTTTGCCGATACCGTAGATCGAAGTTAATGCGATTACAGTATGTTTCTGATCAGGAATGTTAATGCCTGCTATACGGGCCACTATGCACTCCTACTATTTATATACGGCAACACCATTCTGAAAAGCCCGTTTTCAGGATACTCAAATAGTATTGCTGCTTACATACAAAAGATTGGCTGGCTAATCTAGCCAGCTCAACCCAACTTTGCAAGAAAAATATGCGAGATAATCAGCCTTGACGCTGTTTATGCTTCGGTTCTGCACTGCAGATTACGCGAACGACACCGTTACGCTTAACAATTTTGCAGTTACGACATAATTTCTTGACGGAAGCACGAACTTTCATTTTTACTCTCCGTAACTTCGCAAACTCACCAGATTAGCGGTTATAGCCTTTCAGGTTTGCTTTCTTCAATGCAGACTCATACTGACTTGACATCATCAGAGTTTGCACTTGAGCCATAAAGTCCATGATAACGACGACTACGATCAGTAGAGAAGTACCACCAAAGTAGAATGGAACTTTCATCGCGTCACGCATGAACTCCGGGATAAGGCAGATGAAAGTAATATACATCGCACCAATTAAGGTTAAGCGAGTCATTACTTTATCGATGTACTTCGCCGTTTGCTCTCCCGGACGAATTCCTGGTACAAATGCACCGGACTTCTTCAGGTTATCTGCTGTCTCACGCGGGTTGAAAACCAACGCAGTATAAAAGAAACAGAAGAAGATGATTGCAGTCGCATAGAGTAACACATAAAGCGGTTGTCCAGGCTGCAAATACAGCGAAATCGTAGTCAGCCAGTTCCAACCAGTCCCACCCCCAAACCATGATGCAATCGTGGCCGGGAACAGAATAATGCTGGAAGCGAAGATCGCTGGGATAACCCCGGCCATATTCACTTTCAACGGTAAGTGCGTGCTCTGTGCTGCATAGACACGACGACCTTGTTGGCGCTTAGCATAGTTAACGACGATACGACGTTGACCACGTTCAACAAACACCACAAAGAAAGTCACTGCAAACACTAAAACTGCAACCAACAGCAACAGGAGGAAGTGCAGGTCGCCTTGCCGAGCTTGTTCGATAGTATGGGCAATCGCCGGCGGGAGACCCGCTACGATACCTGCAAAGATTATGATGGAAATACCGTTACCGATACCTCGTTCAGTAATCTGCTCCCCCAGCCACATCAGGAACATTGTCCCGGTCACTAAGCTCACAACTGCAGTAAAGTAGAACGCAAAGCCTGGATTTAACACCAGACCCTGCATACCAGGCATGTTCGGCAGACCGGTAGCAATACCGATTGACTGAAACACTGCCAATACCAGCGTACCGTAACGGGTGTACTGGCTAATCTTACGACGGCCAGCCTCCCCTTCTTTCTTTATTTCAGCTAACGCTGGATGAACCACCGTTAACAGCTGGATAATGATCGATGCCGAAATATACGGCATGATCCCCAGAGCAAAGATTGAAGCACGGCTAAGGGCACCACCAGAGAACATATTAAACATTTCAATGATGGTACCTCTTTGCTGCTCGAGCAATTTGGCAAGTACAGTGGCATCAATACCAGGGATCGGAATAAAAGAGCCGATACGGAAAACAATCAGCGCACCGATAACAAACAAAAGTCTGCGCTTCAGTTCGCCTAGTCCACCCTTGGCACTTTGAAAATCTAATCCCGGTTGCTTAGCCATCTGCTACTTATTCCTCAATTTTACCGCCAGCAGCTTCGATAGCAACACGAGCGCCTTTGGTGACACGCAAACCACGCAGAGTTACCGCACGACCGACTTCGCCAGAAAGGATTACTTTCGCGAACTCGATCTGGATACCAACCACGTTAGCGGCTTTCAGCGCGTTCAGGTCGATCACGTCGCCTTCCACCAGAGCCAGTTCAGACAGACGAACTTCTGCCGTGATCATAGCTTTGCGGGAGGTGAAGCCGAATTTCGGCAAACGACGATATAAAGGCATCTGACCACCTTCAAAACCACGACGTACGCCACCACCAGAACGTGAGTTCTGACCTTTGTGACCACGACCGCCGGTTTTACCCAGGCCAGAACCAATACCACGACCTACACGCCTTGGCGCTTGTTTGGCACCATCAGCCGGAGACAGAGTATTTAAACGCATCTCTTACTCCTCAACCTTAACCATGTAGGAAACCAGGTTGATCATACCGCGTACAGCAGGAGTATCCTCGCGCTCAACGGTGTGACCAATACGACGCAGACCCAGGCCCAGCAGAGTAGCTTTATGCTTCGGCAGACGGCCAATGGAACTGCGAGTTTGTGTAACTTTAATAGTCTTTGCCATGGTTAATTACCCCAGAATTTCTTCAACGGATTTACCACGCTTGGCAGCGACCATTTGTGGGGATTTCATATTTGCCAAAGCATCGATAGTTGCACGAACCACGTTGATCGGGTTGGTGGAACCATAAGCTTTAGCCAATACGTTATGAACCCCTGCAACTTCCAGGACGGCGCGCATTGCACCACCGGCGATAATACCGGTACCTTCGGAAGCCGGCTGCATGAACACACGGGAACCCGTATGAGCACCTTTAACAGGATGCTGCAGGGTGCCGCTATTCAGCGCGACATTCATCATGTTGCGACGGGCTTTTTCCATCGCTTTCTGGATCGCTGCCGGAACTTCGCGTGCTTTGCCGTAGCCAAAACCAACGCGACCGTTACCATCACCAACAACTGTCAGTGCGGTAAAGCTGAAGATACGGCCACCTTTTACGGTTTTAGATACGCGGTTTACCGCGATCAGCTTTTCCTGCAGTTCGCCAGCTTGTTTTTCGATGTGAGCCATCTTAAACCTCTTCCTTAGAACTGAAGGCCAGCTTCACGGGCAGCATCTGCCAGTGCCTGGACTCGACCATGATATTGGAAACCGGAACGGTCAAAGGATACTTTCGTAATCCCTTTTTCCAATGCGCGTTCTGCGATAGCTTTACCTACAGCAGTGGCAGCATCTTTGTTGCCGGTATACTTCAGTTGCTCAGTGATAGTTTTTTCTACAGTAGATGCAGCAACTATTACTTCAGAACCGTTTGGTGCGATAACCTGTGCGTAAATATGACGCGGGGTACGATGTACCACCAGACGAGTCGCACCCAATTCTTTGAGCTTGCGGCGTGCGCGGGTCGCACGACGGATACGAGCAGATTTCTTATCCATAGTGTTACCTTACTTCTTCTTAGCCTCTTTGGTACGCACGACTTCGTCGGCGTAACGGACACCCTTGCCTTTATAAGGCTCAGGACGACGGTAGGCACGTAAATCCGCAGCAACCTGACCGATAACCTGTTTATCAGCGCCTTTCAGCACGATTTCAGTTTGGGTCGGACATTCTGCAGTGATGCCTTCCGGCAGTTGATGATCGACCGGGTGAGAGAAGCCTAAGGCTAAATTCACCACGTTGCCTTTAACAGCAGCACGATAACCAACACCTACCAGTTGAAGCTTTTTAGTGAAGCCGTCGGTAACACCTACAACCATAGAGTTCAACAGTGCACGAGTGGTACCCGCTTGGGCCCAACCGTCTACAGCGCCTTCGCGTGGAGCGAAAGTCAGTGTATTTTCTTCCTGCTTAACTACAACAGCGTCATGGATAGTACGTGACAGCTCGCCGTTTTTACCCTTAATCGAAATAACCTGACCGTTGAGTTTTACCTCTACGCCGGCAGGAATGACGACGGGTGCTTTTGCAACACGAGACATTCTTTCCTCCCAATTAAGCTACGTAGCAGATAATCTCGCCACCAAGACCAGCCTGGCGAGCTGCACGATCGGTCATAACACCTTTAGAGGTAGAAATAACAGCGATACCCATACCGGCCATAACTTTTGGCAGCTCATCTTTTTTCTTGTAGATGCGCAGGCCTGGACGGCTGATACGTTGAATGCTTTCTACCACTGCCTTGCCCTGGAAGTACTTCAGTACTAATTCCAGTTCAGGCTTAGCGTCGCCTTCGATTTTAAATTCTTCAATGTAGCCTTCTTCCTTCAGCACGTTGGCAATAGCCACTTTCAGCTTGGAGGAAGGCATGGTGACCGCAACTTTGTTCGCGGCTTGACCGTTACGGATACGGGTCAGCATATCCGCGATCGGATCTTGCATGCTCATCTGTCTTTACTCCCGTGATTCAATTGGTGACAATTACCAGCTAGCCTTCTTAAGACCCGGAATTTCACCGCGCATAGCGGCTTCACGGACCTTAATACGGCTCAACCCGAACTTCCGCAGGAAAGCATGCGGACGACCAGTTTGACGGCAGCGGTTACGCTGACGAGACGGGCTGGAATCACGCGGCAGAGACTGCAGCTTAAGAACTGCATCCCAACGATCTTCGTCGGATGAGTTCACACCAGAGATAATAGCTTTCAATTCCTCGCGTTTAGCGCGGTATTTATCAGCCAGTTTTACGCGAACGACTTCGCGTGCTTTCATGGATTGCTTAGCCATTAGTAACCCTGCCTTACTTGCGGAACGGGAAGTTAAAGGCTGTCAGCAATGCACGGCCTTCATCATCGGATTTCGCAGTAGTGGTGATAGTAATATCTAAACCACGAACGCGATCGACTTTATCATAATCGATTTCCGGGAAGATGATCTGTTCACGCACGCCCATGCTGTAGTTACCACGACCATCGAAAGACTTAGCAGACAAGCCGCGGAAGTCACGAATACGTGGAACAGCAATGGAGACCAGACGCTCAAAGAACTCCCACATGCGTTCGCCGCGGAGGGTTACTTTACAGCCGATCGGATAGCCCTGACGAATTTTGAAGCCTGCAACTGATTTGCGTGCTTTGGTGATCAACGGTTTTTGACCGGAGATTGCTGCCAGGTCAGCTGCTGCGTTATCCAGCAGTTTCTTGTCAGCGATCGCTTCACCAACACCCATGTTCAGGGTGATCTTCTCGACCCGAGGGACTTGCATGACAGAATTGTAACCAAACTCAGCCATGAGTTTTTTTACGACATCGTCTTTGTAGTAATCATGCAGTTTCGCCATCGTACTACTCCAAATTACTTGATAGTTACGCTGTTAGATTTGAAGAAACGGACTTTTTTGCCATCTTCGAATCTAAAGCCTACACGGTCCGCCTTACCAGTAGCCGTGTTGAAGAGAGCAACGTTAGAAACCGGAATTGCAGCTTCTTTTTCAACGATGCCGCCTGGTTGGTTCAGGGCCGGTACAGGCTTCTGATGTTTCTTAACCAGGTTGATACCTTCAACAATGACTTTGCCAGAAGACAGTACATTTTTTACTTTACCGCGCTTACCTTTATCTTTACCGGTAAGCAGGATAACTTCGTCATCACGACGGATTTTCGCTGCCATGGTTCGCTCCTTAGAGTACTTCTGGTGCCAGAGAGATAATTTTCATGAACTTCTCATTACGCAGTTCACGAGTTACCGGCCCAAAAATACGCGTGCCGATTGGCTGCTCGCTGTTATTGTTTAAAATAACGCATGCATTACCATCGAAGCGAATGACAGAACCGTCCGGGCGACGAACACCCTTCTTGGTGCGCACCACTACCGCCTTCAGCACATCGCCTTTCTTCACCTTACCGCGAGGAATTGCTTCCTTGATGGTAATTTTGATGATGTCGCCGACGCCTGCGTAGCGACGGTGCGAGCCACCTAGAACCTTGATACACATTACGCGACGTGCACCGGAGTTGTCGGCCACGGTCAGCATAGTCTGTTCTTGGATCATGTTAGTGCTCCGCTAATGTCAACTACAACTTTAGGACCCAGGATAGGTCGTTAAGAAATCCCCACAATATGAGGGCGCGGCATTATAACACCGGTTCCCGATTATGGGTAGAAAAAATAAACGGCCCACGTACATGAGCCGTTTATCTATTTTTGAGAGGCGCTACTGTATTACAGAATCGCTTTCTCTACAACGCGAACCAAGGTCCAAGACTTAGTCTTAGACAGTGGACGGCATTCGCTGATTTCCACAACGTCGCCGATACCACATTCATTGTTCTCGTCATGTACGTGCAATTTAGTCGTACGTTTGATGAACTTACCGTAAATCGGGTGTTTCACCACGCGCTCAATCGCAACAACAATGGATTTTTCCATTTTGTTACTGATTACACGACCCTGCAGAGTACGGATCTTGTCAGTCATTACGCACCCGCCTTTTCAGTCAGTAAAGTTTTCACACGTGCTACATCACGACGCACTTGCTTCAACAGGTGTGTTTGCTGCAACTGGCCGCTTGCCGTTTGCATGCGCAGGTTAAACTGCTCACGCAAAAGGTTCAGCAACTCAGTGTTCAGCTCTTCCACGCTTTTTTCGCGCAGCTCTTGTGCTTTCATTACATCACCGTCTTAGTTACAAAGGTGGTTTTGATAGGCAGTTTGGCTGCTGCCAGCTGGAAGGCTTCACGAGCCAGCTCTTCAGGCACACCGTCCATTTCGTACAGGACTTTACCAGGCTGGATCAAAGCAACCCAATACTCTACGTTGCCTTTACCTTTACCCATACGAACTTCGAGCGGTTTCTCGGTGATCGGTTTGTCCGGGAATACTCGGATCCAGATCTTACCTTGACGCTTAACTGCACGGGTCATCGCACGACGTGCTGCTTCAATTTGACGAGCAGTCAGACGACCACGGCCAACAGCTTTCAGACCGTAAGTGCCGAAGCTCACATCCGTACCTTGCGCAAGACCACGGTTGCGGCCCTTGTGCACCTTACGGAATTTTGTACGCTTTGGTTGTAACATCAGCGACTCTCCTTACTTGCGGCCTTTACGCTGCTGCTTTTTAGGTTGAGCAGCCGGTTCCGGTTGTTCAACTGCAGCCATACCACCCAGGATCTCACCTTTGAAGATCCATACCTTAACGCCGATTACACCGTAAGTGGTGTGCGCTTCAGATGTGTTGTAATCGATATCCGCACGCAGAGTGTGCAACGGAACACGACCTTCACGGTACCATTCAGTACGCGCGATTTCAGCACCGCCAAGACGGCCGCTTACTTCAACTTTGATACCTTTAGCGCCAAGACGCATTGCGTTCTGTACTGCACGCTTCATAGCACGACGGAACATAACACGACGTTCCAGCTGTGAAGTGATGCTGTCAGCAACCAATTTTGCGTCCAGTTCCGGTTTACGGACTTCGGCGATGTTAATCTGCGCAGGAACGCCAGCGATATCCGCTACGACCTTACGCAGTTTTTCGACATCTTCGCCTTTCTTGCCGATAACGATGCCAGGACGAGCAGTGTGAATAGTCACACGGATGCTCTTCGCTGGACGCTCGATAACGATGCGAGAAACGGAAGCTTTCGCCAATTCCTTAGTCAGGAACTGACGAACTTTAAAGTCGCCGTCCAGGTTGTCAGCGAAATCTTTGGTATTTGCATACCAAGTAGAGTTCCAAGGTTTGACAATACCCAGTCGAATACCATTAGGATGTACTTTCTGACCCATTGCTAGTCTCCAGAGTCTCAGCGATCGGACACAACCACAGTAATGTGGCTGGTGCGCTTCAGAATGCGATCTGCACGACCTTTAGCACGCGGCATAATGCGCTTCATGCTTGGGCCTTCGTCTACGAAAATCTTCGTGACTTTCAGATCATCGATGTCAGCGCCATCGTTGTGTTCTGCGTTAGCAATGGCAGACTCCAGTACCTTCTTAACCAGACCAGCAGCTTTCTTGTTGGTATAGGCCAGAGTTTCCAGAGCTTGCGACACTTTCTTACCGCGAATCAGGTCAGCAACAAGGCGAACCTTCTGAGCAGAAGAACGAGCGTGGCGATGTTTAGCGATAGTTTCCATCTCTTCCTCCTACCTTAGCGCTTTTTAGCTTTTTTATCAGCCGCATGGCCGCGATAAGTACGAGTCGGCGCGAATTCACCCAGTTTGTGACCGACCATTTCATCGGAAACAAATACTGGTACGTGCTGACGACCATTATGGACAGCGATGGTCAAACCGATCATGTTAGGAAAGATCGTTGAACGACGGGACCAAGTGCGCAAAGGCTTCTTGTCACCGCTTTCCACCGCTTTCTCTACCTTCTTCAGCAAGTGCAGGTCAATAAAAGGACCTTTCTTGAGAGAACGTGGCATGGCTTATCCTCTAATTATTTTTTGCTACGGCGACGTACAATGAATTTATCAGTACGCTTGTTGCTACGGGTCTTCTTACCTTTGGTTTGAACGCCCCATGGAGTTACCGGGTGCTTACCAAAGTTACGACCTTCACCACCACCGTGTGGGTGATCGACTGGGTTCATCGCAGTACCGCGAACGGTAGGACGAATACCACGCCAACGAGCAGCACCTGCTTTACCCAGAACGCGAAGCATATGTTCAGAGTTACCGACTTCACCTAAGGTGGCGCGGCAATCAACTTGAACTTTACGCATTTCGCCAGAGCGCAGACGCAGAGTTACGTAGGAACCGTCACGAGCAACGATCTGAACGTAGGCACCGGCTGAGCGAGCCATCTGGCCGCCTTTACCTGGTTTCATTTCTACGTTATGAACCGTTGAACCTACTGGGATGTTGCGCATAGGCAGGGTGTTACCTGTCTTGATTGCAGCATCAACACCAGATTGGATCTGGTCACCCACTTTCAGGCCTTTCGGCGCCAGGATATAACGGCGTTCGCCGTCTTTGTACAGAACCAGCGCGATATTCGCGGAACGGTTCGGATCGTACTCCAGACGCTCAACCACTGCAGCGATACCATCTTTGTTGCGTTTGAAGTCAACCAGACGATAATGCTGTTTGTGGCCACCACCGATATGACGGGTGGTGATACGGCCATTGTTGTTACGGCCACCGCTTTTGCTCAGTTTTTCAAGCAGCGGAGCATAAGGTTTACCCTTGTGCAGCTCAGGGTTAACCACTTTAACAACGTGGCGACGACCCGGAGATGTAGGTTTACATTTAACAATTGCCATTGTTCTTACTCCTCCGACTTACTCAGCGCCGCTGATGAAGTCCAGATTCTGGCCTTCTTTCAGGGTTACGTAAGCTTTTTTCCAGTCGCTACGACGACCAACACGCTGACCGTGACGTTTAACTTTGCCTTTAACCAGCAAGGTGTTCACATCTTCGACTTCGACTTCAAACAGTTTCGAAACCGCAGCTTTGATTTCCGCTTTAGTCGCGTCTTTGGCAACTTTGAGAACGATGGTATTGTTCTTTTCCATCGCAGTAGACGCTTTTTCAGAAACGTGCGGCGCGCGCAGCACTTTCAGCAGACGTTCTTCACGAATCATGCCAGCATCTCCTCAACTTGCTTCACAGCGTCAGCAGTCATAACTACTTTGTCGAAGGCGATCAGGCTTACTGGATCGATACCTGCTACATCGCGAACGTCAACCTTGTACAGGTTACGTGCGGCCAGGAACAGATTCTCGTCGACTTCGCCAGTTACAATCAGCACGTCTTCCAGAGCCATGTCTTTCAGTTTCTGTGCCAGCAGCTTAGTTTTAGGCGCTTCTACAGAGAACGTCTCGACAACGATCAAACGATCTTGACGTACCAGTTCGGACAGGATGCTTTTCAGCGCGCCGCGGTACATCTTTTTATTTACTTTTTGACTGTGGTCCTGTGGCTTTGCAGCGAAGGTTACACCACCGGAACGCCAGATCGGGCTCTTTACAGAACCTGAACGCGCACGGCCAGTACCTTTCTGACGCCAAGGTTTTTTACCGGAACCGGTTACTTCAGCACGGGTCTTCTGAGCGCGAGTACCTTGACGGGCACCTGCTGCATAAGCAACAACGACCTGGTGTACCAGCGCTTCATTGAAATCACGCCCGAAGGTAGTTTCGGAAACAGTCAGCGCGCTCTGCGCGTCTTTCACTACTAATTCCATTCCTATCTCCTCGACGTTAAGCCTTAACAGCAGGTTTAACGATCAGGTTGCCACCGGTAGCACCCGGAACAGCACCCTTGACCAGCAGCAGGTTGCGCTCAGCGTCAACACGTACTACGTCCAGGCTTTGAACGGTTACACGCTCGTTACCCAGTTGGCCTGCCATTTTCTTGCCTTTGAACACTTTGCCCGGAGTCTGGTTCTGACCGATAGAACCCGGAACACGGTGAGACAAGGAGTTACCATGGGTAGCGTCTTGGGTACGGAAATTCCAGCGCTTAACTGTGCCAGCAAAACCTTTACCTTTAGAAGTACCGGTAACATCAACTTTCTTAACGTCTGCGAAAATTTCAACGCTAATGTTCTGACCTGCAGTGAACTCTTCACCTTCTGCAAGGCGGAATTCCCACAGACCGCGGCCAGCTTCTACGCCAGCTTTAGCGAAGTGACCCGCTTCTGGTTTGGTTACACGGTTAGCTTTTTTGCTACCAGTAGTAACCTGCACAGCGCGGTAACCGTCGTTGTCCAGGTCTTTGACCTGAGTAACGCGGTTTGCTTCAATTTCGATAACGGTTACAGGGATAGAAACGCCATCTTCAGTGAAGATACGAGTCATACCCACTTTCTTACCGACTAAACCAATCATTGTTTCAACCTCTCAATCGCTCAATGACCCTGATTAACCCAGGCTGATCTGCACGTCTACACCAGCAGCCAGATCCAGACGCATCAGAGCATCAACGGTTTTCTCGGTTGGCTCAACGATGTCAACCAGACGCTTGTGAGTGCGAATTTCATACTGATCGCGCGCATCTTTATTGACGTGCGGAGAAATCAGGATGGTAAAGCGCTCTTTGCGGGTCGGCAGCGGGATTGGACCACGAACTTGCGCACCAGTGCGCTTCGCAGTCTCAACGATTTCCGCAGTTGATTGATCGATCAGACGATGATCAAACGCTTTCAGGCGGATACGGATTCTTTGGTTCTGCATGAGACCAGAGCTCCAATTATTTTAAACGTAAATGATTACTCCTCAAACCCATTTCGATTGATGGGAGAGTGTAATCGTTCTTCACATAACCCCCATATCGGGAGTATTGTTGACCGGCAAGTAAACTTATCGGCCATCTGATTCTCATTGAACCAGGCCTACCAAGATTAGGTAAGCCCGCGCATTATACTTAAACACCAGTAAGAAGCAATCCGAACTACAAAAAAAATGCTTTTATTTTGCGCTCTTCTCTTCTTGTTGCTGTTCCAACATCGCTTTTTCCAACCACTCTTGTAATGGTATATCCGGGCTTCCCTCATCTAACTTCATGATTTGACTTTCATCGCTTTCGCCTGTCGGCGCCTCTTCCGGAGCCTCATTTTCCATAGATGAAGTATCTTCCAGCAGTTGTTCATCAGCATTTGTATCGTCATCACTATCGGCCGACTGACTAACAGCAGGCATCGCTTTGTCCTGATAGATGTAATGTAAGGGGGATTGCTTATAAGGAAGACGGGATTCTTCACTGACACCTATCCGGTAACTCTGCCAGTTAAGATAACTTATATGAAGATAAGCCCCTGCCATCGCACCAGCCAACAAGCATAGGCAACCTAATCCCAGAGAATAAAGGCTTTTTCTGAGCGGGCGATGCACTACCACCTTCACTTTTTGTTTGTTTAAATGGCTTGTGTAAGCCGATAAATGAATGTTTTGCATTTTAACCTAGAGCTCTTCTTCTGTAAGCAGCACGGGCATGTTGCCGGTACGTTTAGCGATTTGCATCAGTGTGCCCTTACCTACCCTTCCATCAACAATAAGACCTTCCCGTTGTTGGAATAATTTAACCTTCCTGATCAAATCTTTGTCCCACTGACCCGTTTTACCGAATGGCAGGTTCAGGATTTTGCTCAGTGTCATATCTAACCAAGCGGTGTCAGCTTCAGGGCTTGTATTGTTGATGGCGTTTTTACCGCTCGGAGTCTGCGGAAATAGCTGGATATATTCGCCACCCCAAACTTCGTTAAACCAGCTGCGCTGAACCGTCCACGTCTCATCTTTAATAAGAATATCTAACTCCTCATCAGTGACCTTCACAACGGTAGCGTACACGGTCTGTTTATCTGCTGTAATCGGACTTAACCAGGGAATTCCGTCCTGGACTAAGGTCTCTAAGGTTGCCTTACCCTTTTTACAGGTGAGCTGTGCACGGACGGCCTGATCACAGAACGCATCATTAGTTGGCACGTCATAACCCCACACCTGAAAGAGCTGACGCATTCCGTTACGCTCGTTACTTCCAACATCACTCAGTTTTTTGGCCGCAGCAGGGATTTCATGCAGCCTTTCGGAAAACGTCGCCAACAGCGGCAGGTATGGCTTTACATAACCTAAATAAGTCCATCCCAAAACACTGCCCAAAAGCATGTAACACGCAATGAGAAACGTGAGACATTTCCTTTTGCCAAGCGTCAGTCCTCGGGCTTCGAGGCAGACTTTCATTTGCCGATAAGTGACTGACTGTGTTTTTTCTGCATATGCGCTGTTAAGTGAATCTGTTGCCAGTTCATTAATAAGCCGAAACCGCCCACCAGCAGCACTGTGCAACAATTTGACGAGTGGTTTGTTAAAAAGGGTTGGCTCCCCTCCGGCTGATTGCATCCTTTGGGACAGATAGTCCGAGGTTTCTGCGAGACTCATTGGAGACAGAGAGTAAACCGCATGTGGTAGCCCCATCTTATGGTGCCTGCCGCGGCCTTTACTCCCCTTATGTTCTTCTACTAGCAGGAATGAGACACGCAGAGATTGCGGATAAGTTTTGAATGTACGTAAAAACTCATAACTTTCTGGCGTGAGGTTTTCAGCATTATCGATCACGACCAACCAGGGCTCTGTGGGGTCCTCATTGTGGACAAAGGATTCTGCAATTCGCATAGTGAGAATCGAGGCTGGTAATGTTTGCCATTTCTTTAAATGAAAACAAAAGGCTAGTAATTGTCCAAGGCTTTCACTGTCTGCGCCATTCAAAGACGCTGCACTTAAATTCAATACCCGGCATTGACTTTTTCTGGCAATCTCGTGCGCCAGTCGCGTTTTACCAACACCTTTGTTACCATCGATTATCGCGATACCTCCCTGATTCAACTTCTGCAGAATAAAATCCTGAGCGGCCAACAAACGTATATTATTGAAATAATTACCTTCCAAAAAGGGAAGCGTGACAAAATTAAAGTAATCGCGGTACATACCGATACCCATAACCATTTATACATTCAATGAATGTTTTTAAATAAAAAACCGAAAGAGGAATAAATCTGAAAATCAAGAAACACAACCTCATTCGTATTGAACATGTATTAATGTGAATCAATGTTTTTCTGCGTATAATATAGCCTAATAAGTAACCCACTGGAATAACGAAAGCACAAGGGAATGATCCAATACATGTATGCCATCTGGAATAAAGGGCATCGGCCAAATATATCATTGAAGACAGGAATACTTATTGTCATTACATTCACACTCACAATGATTTGTTGCTCAACAATCGCTTTTACTGTGCTAAATAGCAGGGAAAGTTTTGGGTTCCTGCCCAAGACCTCCACCGACGCCAAAATTTTTATCAATATACCCGGCACACTATTTGAAAAACGCAGAAATGCAGTGATTAAAGAGGTAACTCGATCACCAGCGACTAGCGTTAAGCTTCCCTTATTCCTTAAGGGAGTTCTGACAAGTACTGACAGTCGGCGCTCACTGGCTATTCTTCAAGGACCGACGGGTCAGCATAGTTACCGTGAAGGTGAAAAGCTTGCTGATGTGGAAAACGCTTACTTGCAGTCAGTAAAACCAGACGAAGTTTTAATACGCACCCCCAAGGGAACAGCGATTTTATACCTCAGTGATAAAGCTCAGGATAATAAACGCCCAGAACCACAAAAACAGAGGGCAAACAAAGAACACGCAAAATACTTAATGCATTATTTAGTTGCCAACCCCGTATATAAAGATGAGAAACTTACAGGTTATAGATTCAATCCCAAAACGAGCCGCAATGTTTATCTTAGAGCGGGACTTATTCCAGGCGAGTTCGTCATCAAAATAAATGGGCAATCTCTCGACGACACTGCAACAGCAGATAAATACATTGAACAACTGGCAAGCCTGAGGGATGTACAACTTACCGTTCTGAGAGAAAATCAACTTCAGAATATCTATATAAATCTAGCCACTATCGAAACATCGTTGGATACAGAAAGTCATGAAGAAGTTCATTAACTCTCTCCTAGTAAAGGCATGCATATTATTTGCCACCCTTCCAGGGATTGTACACGCGGAAGAGTTTACTGCGAGCTTTAAAGGCACGGATATTAAAGAGTTTATTGATACGGTAAGTAAAAATCTGAATAAAACTATCCTTATCGATCCCTCCGTGCAGGGAACTGTTTCTGTCAGAAGTTATGATGTTTTGAATGAAGAACAATACTATCAATTTTTTCTCAGCGTGCTGGATGTCTATGGTTTTGCTGTGATCCCCATGGACAACGGGCTACTGAAGGTCGTGCGTTCAGCGAATGCCAAAATGTCTGGCGTGCCCGTTGCAGACAAAAACAACCCCGGCAAGGGAGATGAAATTATCACCCGCGTCGTAACGCTTCTTAATGTGCCGGTCAGAGAGTTAGCACCTTTGCTTCGCCAGATGAATGACAGTACCGGAGTAGGGAATGTTGTTCATTACGAACCCTCCAATGTTTTGCTTCTGACGGGCCGGGCATCGGTGGTCAACCGGCTTATTAAGCTTGTCGAACGCGTTGACGCGATGGGTGACCAGCAAAGGCAAACCATTAAACTAAAATATGCTTCTGCCCCGGAAATGGCTGAGATGATGAACAACCTGGTTCGCGAGGAATCTAAAGGACAATCATCGTCCATATTACAAGCCAAAATCGTCGCGGATGAGAGAACCAATACCCTAATCATCAGCGGGCCAGAAGGTGTGCGCAGCCGCGCAGCAAAACTGGTTAGTCAGCTTGATAAAGACCAGTCATCTCAGGGCAATACGCGTGTTTTCTATCTGAAATATGCCAAAGCGGAAAAAATCGTTCCCGTACTTACTGGCATCACAGAAGAGATGAAAGAAGGCAAAACAGCTCAGCCTTCCGGCGCGTCTAACAAGCCGATGAGCATCACTGCAGATGAACAAACAAACTCCATCGTCATTACTGCACAGCAGGATGTGATGCAGTCACTCGAACAGGTCATCACCAAGCTCGATATCCGCCGTGCACAGGTGTTAGTCGAAGCCATTATTGTCGAAGTACAGGATGGCAACGGGCTTAATCTGGGTATCCAGTGGAGCAACAACCAGGTTGGTGGAACACAATTTACCGGAACCGGCGCGCCAATATCGACCGTTGCGGCCGGAGTTCGCCAGTACAAAAAAGAGGGCATTATCAGCAGCGATAATCCTCTGAGCAGCACTTTGCAGACCTTCAATGGCATGACCGCAGGCTTCTTTAGCGGTGACTGGAATGTCTTACTCACTGCGTTATCCACCAGTAATAAAAACGATATTCTTGCCACCCCAAGCATTGTCACTCTCGATAATAAAGAAGCCTCATTCAACGTCGGTCAGGAAGTCCCCTCCCTGTCCGGCTCACAAACTACATCTGGCGATAACATTTATAGCAGCGTGGTTTACAAAACCGTCGGCACAAAATTAAAAGTCACTCCGCAGATCAATGAAGGTGACTCTGTGCTGATGGAAATCGAACAGGAAGTTTCCAGCGTTGATACTTCAACTAACTCTAGTCTTGGTCCGACCTTCAATACCCGCACCATTTCCAATGCCGTGCTGGTTCGTACGGGTGAAACTGTAGTCCTGGGCGGTTTGCTGGATGACAGTACCAAAGAAACCAAATCCAAAGTTCCTCTGTTGGGTGATATTCCGTGGATAGGCAATTTGTTCCGCTATACCAGCACTGAATCAGCAAAACGTAATCTGATGGTGTTTATCAGGCCGACCATTATTCGTGATGATGAGGTTTACTCTTCCATTTCCAATAAGAAATATTCGCACTTTCAAAAAATTCAAAAAACGCGTCAGGATGAGGACCATCAGGATCTGCTCACGCCAAATACCCGTTCTATTTTGCCTGACTATCCTGGGAACAATGTGCCAAAAGCATCCATATCCACCACGCCTGATGACGGCAAACCTCGTAATCCGTTTAGTGGATAAGCCATGAACAGTGATAACGAAGTGCTATATAGACCCGTTGTGGAACAAGCCTCCCCTGTTCTGCCTTATACCTACGCCAAACAAAAAGGCGTAACGCTGCTTGATAACGTACTTTTTTGCCGACAGGACATTTCAGCGGAAACACTGCTCGAAGTACGTCGGATCATGGGTGAAATAACGGCGGTCGAAATAGTGGAAACGACATTGTTCGATGAAAAGTTATCAGCAACCTACCAGCGTAGCAGCGGCGAGTCACAACAAATCATTGATGATATCGATAACGAGGTCGATCTTCTGTCTTTGTCTGAGGAATTACCTGATAACGAAGACTTACTGGCCAGTGATGAAAATTCGCCGATCATCCGTCTGATTAATGCGGTGCTTTCTGAAGCAGTCAAAGAGGGTGCTTCGGATATCCATATCGAAACCTTCGAACGCATGCTCAGTATCCGGTTTCGTATCGATGGCGTCTTACGGCAAATCCTGCAACCGGCTCGCAAGCTGGCACCGTTCTTGGTATCGCGCATCAAGGTGATGGCGAAACTGGATATCGCTGAAAAACGTTTACCTCAGGATGGTCGCATTTCGTTACGTATCGGTCACCGGGCGATTGATATCCGCGTATCGACCATTCCAGCTCAATATGGTGAGCGTGTGGTGATGCGCCTTTTGGATAAAAATAATTTATGTCTTGAGATTCCACAACTTGGTCTGTCTCCACAGGACGAACAACAGCTATCGGCATTAATCCGTAAACCTCACGGGATCATTCTGGTCACCGGGCCGACCGGTTCAGGTAAAAGCACGACTCTGTACGCAGTTCTTTCTGCACTCAACAATAACGAGCGTAACATTCTTACTGTCGAAGACCCGATTGAGTATGAACTGGAGGGCGTGGGGCAAACGCAAGTTAACCCCCGTGTAGAAATGACATTTGCGCTCGGTTTGCGGGCGATTTTGCGTCAGGACCCGGATGTAGTCATGGTCGGTGAGATCCGCGACAATGAAACAGCTCAAATCGCGGTGCAGGCTTCACTGACCGGCCATCTGGTGATGTCAACATTGCATACAAATAGTGCCGTCGGTGCCATTACCCGTTTACGGGATATGGGTCTGGAGCCCTTCCTTCTCGCCTCCTCATTATTAGGCGTGGTGGCTCAGCGACTCGTGCGACGCCTTTGCCCGCATTGTACCCGACAGTCCCCGTTAGATGTGTCTCACATTCCTTTATTCCACTTTCTGCCTGAACCACCAGCCACTGTTTTTAAAGCCGTCGGATGTTCTCAATGCCATTTCACGGGCTATAAAGGCAGGGCGGCTATCCACGAATGCATGGTTGTTGATAACGCTATACGTCAGGCTATTCATGAGAATCAGGATGAATTTTCCATTGAGAACATTCATCGCAAAACTGCCCGAAGCTTGCGGGAAAATGGACTGCTTAAAACCATTAGCGGCGAGACTACGCTGGAAGAAGTGATCAGAGTTACTGCCGAACAAGAGATAGCGACACGGGGAACGCCCTCATGAGCCGCTTCGCCTTTCATGCAATCACCCCGACGGGCAAGACGCAGCGAGGAGTAATTGATGCCGATTCTCTCCGCCTGGCGCGCCAGATTGTCCGCGAGCGGGGTTTAACGCTTCTTGAAATAAAGCAGGTGGGCAACTCGCTGACAACTCTAAATAGTAAAAATAAAGGATTGAAAACGCGTGTCCCTTCACATGCCATTTCACTATTCTCACGTCAGCTCGCCACATTAACCAATGCAGCCCTGCCCGTAGAAGCCGCACTTGCCGTTATTGCCCGCCAAACCGAGCACGCCGGACTCACGCAAGTGCTGACCGCTGTGCGTAACAAAGTGGTGGAGGGACATACGCTAGCCGATGCATTATCTGATTTTCCTCGCCTATTTGATCCGATGTTCAGAACACTGGTCACGGCAGGTGAACGAACCGGACAACTCGGCACCGTACTGGAAAAAATGGCGGATTATTATGAAATCCGCCAGCAAATCAAAAGCAAGTTGTCGCAAGCCATGATTTACCCGGCCATGCTCACCATCATTGCCATTCTAGTGATTGTTATTTTGCTGGTTGCCGTCGTCCCGCAAATCATTGAACAGTTTGTGCATATGAAACATACGCTGCCCATCTCCACCCGTATTTTAATTGGCGTCAGTGGTTTCCTGGAACGTACATGGTGGGTGATTGCCATAGTGGTTATCGCTTTCATCGCTACCTTCAGGCTGGCTCTGCGCCGTAAGCATAATCTTATGCGTTTTCATACGGCGTTGCTCGGTGTTGTCGTTTTAGGGCCACTGATCAGGGCCATCAATAGTGCCCGATATGCCCGGACTCTCAGTATCTTGCAATCGAGCGGCGTTCCTTTACTTGATGCGATGAAAATCTCAACAGAAGGGATAACTAACCGCCGGATCCATTATTTACTTACCCAAGCGGCAGAACATGTTCGTCAGGGCAGCTCACTCTTTGCTGTTCTGGAACAAACCCGCCTCTTCCCACCCATGATGCTCTACATGATTGCTTCCGGTGAACAAAGCGGGCGTCTTGGCGAGCTTATGGCACACGCGGCTGACAATCAGGACAAGCTGATGCAACACCGGCTTTCAATGGTATTGGCGCTATTTGAACCACTGCTGATTGTCACTATGGCCAGTATTGTTTTATTCATCATCATGTCGATTTTACAACCGATTCTCCAGCTTAATAATCTGGTCAGTTAAAGGTATCATTCCATGTTAAACATTCAAAAAAATCAGTACATTGGCACTCAGAAGCAACAAGGCTTTACATTAATCGAACTGATGGTGGTTATCGTCATTCTCGGGGTGCTGGCAGCGCTCGTTGTTCCTAATGTAATGGGCAACAAAGAACGGGCAGATACCCAAAAAGCCGTCAGCGATATTGTCGCCCTCGAGAACGCCCTCGACATGTATAAGCTGGATAACCATCGCTATCCAACAACCGAACAAACGCTTGAAGCCCTTGTAACCCTGCCCACGATCAACCCGCTACCTGCAAATTATCGTAACGATGGATACATAAAGCGTTTGCCCGCCGATCCCTGGGGCAACGAATACATGTTGGTCAGTCCAGGTGAACATGGGGCTATCGATGTCTTTTCTGCCGGGCCTGACAGTGAGCCCAACACCGCAGATGACATAAAGAACTGGGTTGAGAAGGATCACTAACCTTGTCCGCGGTCAAACAATCCGGCTTTACGCTGCTGGAAATACTGATGGTAATGGCCATTTTCGCCATTGCTGCAGGGGTTGTGGTCATGGTTTTACCGTCTGACAACTCACAAATCCAACGCGCTGAGCAAATGAAAACAGTGATGGAATATGCTGCTGAGCGCGCAGTGCTGGAAGGAAAACCGCTCGGGCTTTCCTTAACGGCCGGCGCTTATCGGTTTGTGATTTTAGGTGGCACGCTAACGTTGATTCCACTAACACGTGAGCCTCAGTGGCAAGAAATTGAATCTTCCCGCATGCCTGTCAGCGGTGAATTTGCGGAAAATGAAACCCTTTCGCTCAGCCCTTTAGCCCTCAATAAATCTATCAACCGCCCACCACAGATTGTTTTTATGCCCGACGGAACACTTTCAGTCTTTGAACTCAGTTTTTCTTCCTCTGCATCTGAACCGGCCTGTTGCAGCATCATTTCTGAAGGACGACTGCCACTGATCTTCAATGTCAGAAGGTCTGGAAAATAATGCGTATATCTTCAACGTGTAGTGTTAAAAATCAGCAAGGTATGACTCTGATTGAAGTAATCATTGCCCTCGGCATCTTCGCCACGGCGGCTCTGGCATTACTGAATAGCCTGAGTTCGCAAATGAGCGCAGTAGATCATTTTCGAACTTCTCTCTTTGCCAGCTGGGTTGCTGAAAATACGCTGATAGAAACACAGATCAAAGCGGAAAAAAAAGAAAAAAGACGAGTAACGCTAGCCGGGCAGGAATGGTTTGTTGAACAGCAACATACCCTTGATAGAGAGAACAACATTAGCCAGAACCAGGTACGCGTTCTTCAGATTGAAGATGCCCATTCGCCGATCCTTTCGGTGAGCCGCTGGACTCAGATAATGGCAGAGAAGCCATGAGCTGCCAGCAGCCAGCCAAACAACAAGGTTTCACGCTGATAGAAGTCATGATTGCGATGACGATATTTGCGCTTCTCAGCCTGCTGGCCTATCAGATCCTTTCCGCATCAGTTAAAAACAGTGAAATAGCACAAGAACACACGGCAAGACTGACCGTAATTCAGACTACATTTTCTTTGCTGGAACGGGATCTGATCCAGATATTGCCACGGCAAACCGATGTGGCAGGAGCTCTTTTATCAGCCTCTGAGACATCATTAAGTTTTACAACCATTGGCAGTTATTCTGCATCAGCCCCCTTGTCTGCCAGTGATCTTACACGGGTTACCTGGACATTTACCGATCACACACTGACGCGCAGCGCACAATCTCTTCCGTCCCAGCCACTGACTGATTCATCAGCGATAACGCCCTTTACCCTGCTGACAGGCGTAAGTTCTTTGCATTGGCGATTCTATTCCGGCGGCTGGACCAACAGCTGGAGCAAAACGGATTCTTTTCCAAAAGTCATCGAACTCATTGTCACGCTGGAAGATATGGGTGAAATACGCCGGTTATTCCTCCTGCCCCAAATAATTGAGGAGACGAAGGCAGAGTCAGCTGATAAGCCGTCTGAGCAAGCAAGTTCTGAATCCGCAGCTCCGGTATCCTTAAACGGGGAGAACACCAACGATGAGTAAGCAACAGGGTGTGGCGCTACTGATCGTCTTAATGATCCTTGCCATCATGGCTGCATTAGCGGCAAAAATGACGCTGCAATTTCAGGTCAGCCAGCACCGCCAAAGCTGGTTACTCAATCAACAGCAATTACGCTGACTAACCTTTGCCGCTGAAGAAATCGCCCTGCCGAGACTGAAAAAAGAACTTACCGAAAACCCTGTTCAAAACAACCTCGATCAGTTTGCCGTTCAGCAAGGGCACTTCACCGGCCAGGATGGATTTTCAGTGGACTATATTATTGCGGATGGACAAAACTGTTTTAACATTAACAGCCTGCGTAATAACGAGCCTGACACGACGATAGAGGGTGAACCATACAATACGCAGGTACTGAAACAACTTCTTCTCGATGCGCAGGCAACATCCGTTGAAACCGAGCGGTTCGCTGATACCCTCAGCGATTATCTTGATGTCGATAACGAGACCCGAACATCCGGTGCGGAATCCGAGTATTACGAAACGCTGATACCGCCCCGCGCTGCAGCTAATCAACGTCTTTTTTCCCTGAATGAGCTGGCGCTGCTGCCCGACCTCCCTCTTCTGCCACTCAAAAAAATCCGACATCAGCTTTGCACTCTCCCCGAAGAGTTTCAGCAAATTAATGTGAATATGCTGACCGAAGAACAGGCTCCTCTGTTAAGCGCCTTATTTCTTGGCGGTATTAATCAGGAGGATGCAATCAGATTAATTTCAGCGCGACCGCGCAGAGGCTGGGTTTCTGTTGACGCTTTTCTGAAAGAGGTGAAGAAACAGCGTTTTAGTCTGGAAATCCAAAGCAGCGAATTAAAACCGCTGCTGACGGTACGCAGCCAATACTTCGTCCTCTATACGCTAGGCCGGTTTGAAGAACAGCAAAATGCTATGAGCAGTTTTGTGCAATTCAATCCACAGGATTCAAAAATCAAAATTTATCAACGTCGCTATCGGGTAATTGAGTAAATGGAACAACTTCATCTGGCCAACAGGCTGTTTATCAGGGCTGGTACTACGCCAGAGCACTCACTCTATTGGTTCACGGATAAGGCAGAATGTGACAACGATATCCATTGCCTGCCGGATACCGAACATTTATCAGAACTCGCCACACAACCTGCGGCACGTAATGTTTGTCTGTTCATCCCGGCCAGTGAAATAGTTTTCCGTCAGATCGCTCTGCCTCAACACGCAAACAAAATTACTCGCCAGATGATTGGCCATCTTACTGAAGAAAGTATTGCCAGCGATGTCGATACGTTGCATTGGGTTGAGCTTTATCGAGAAAAACAGACACTCTTTGTGGCGGGTATTGAATCAGATTATTTAAGAAACTGGCTTCGGCTATTTAGCGATGCAGGGCTGACAATAAGGCACATTTATATTGATGCCTTGCTGCTGCCCAGGCATGAAGAAGGCTGGTCGATAATGAAGCTTGATAAGCAGTGGCTCCTTCGACAGTCGGAATATTCAGGCTGCCAGGTTGAGCAGGTATTACTCGATACCCTACTTAAAATCGCAACGCCGGAGACATTACATTACTACGGAGATGAGAAATCGATTTCTGCTGGCTGGGTGCGCGCTGATCTGCCTTTTCATCCCCTGATTATGATGAAGAATAACTGTCCGTCAGCAGTGAATCTGCTGCAGGGCGAGTTCGCCGTGCGTAAAGAAGAATCCGTCTGGGAACGTCATCTGCTACGGGTGGCAACCAGCATGGCGATACTCACGGTGCTAGTGATTATCGGCGCCAAACTTTTCACCTGGTGGCAGATTTCTCAGCAAGAATCATTACTGAAAAAAGAGAGGCTTGCACTTCATCAAACCTGGTTTCCGCAGGACAAACACACCCGTAATCTGAAGTTCTATTTTGAACAAAATATGAAAAAAGTACCCATGGCTTTTCTTCCTGCACTGGCAAAACTCACGACTTATCAGGGGCAGAGCCCGCAAATTGACATAGATAAATTAGATTTTCAGCAAGAGACGAAACAGTTCACTCTGCAGATTACTACGGGTGACCGGGCGGCGATTGATGATTTCGTCGAACGGACCGAAAGCGATTTTCACTTTGCCATTTCTAAGTTAGCCACGTCATCAGCGGGTATCACCGCCACGCTAACTCAGCGGAGTAAATCATGAAACAGTGGCTGATGCTTAAAAATGAACGGGAAAGATGGCTGATACTGGTTGCCGCTTTTCTGTTGGCAGTAACTTGCATCTGGTACGGTATTTTAACCCCGCTCAACAACCGGATCGCCCAATCCCGTGCACGGGTCAACACACAACATCACCAGCTTGAATGGATGATTCAGCAAACCCAGCGTCTCGGGGCACCTTCCGGACTGCGAGTTAAGACAGAAAAGCTGACGGAAGCTATTAACACCTCAGCGGCAGGTTTATCCCTGCAACTTCCTAAGACTACTCAGAATGAGCGGGGAGTCGCCCTAAGCTTTGAGCAGATCCCTTACACCACCCTTTTACGCTGGCTTGAAATTCTCAATAAGGAATACGGTATTCAGGTCGTGGCCATCTCAATAGTGACAGGTAACGGACCAACAGGAAGCGTCAGTGTTCCTCAACTCACACTGCGTTAACGGGCAGATGTCATAACAAGGAAGATATTTAGCATGGACGGAGGATGGCAGCAATTGTCTTATATCACATCATTACCCGACGGGTTTTATCACACCTGCGTCGCTGTTTTGGGATTGCTGCTGGGCAGCTTTCTTAATGTCGTCGTTTATCGCTTGCCGCTGATGATTCAGAACGATGGTCAACTGACAGAGCATGGGTTTAATCTGAGCCTTCCGGCATCACACTGCCCCGCCTGTATACATCCGCTAAAATACTGGCAGAACATTCCGGTTTTGAGCTGGTTGTTGTTACGGGGGAAATGCCATTATTGCAAAACCACGATCTCTAAAAGGTACCCCCTTACAGAAGCAGGATGCGCCGCCATGTTTCTTGGTCTGTCGTTTCTGTTTACCACTCCCCTGAGTTTATTCAGTGCCTTATTACTGTTCTGGTTTCTTCTGGCATTAAGCCTGATTGATTTGGCAACTTACCTGCTTCCTGACCGACTGACACTGCCCTTGCTGTGGGCCGGGTTACTCGTCCACTCTCTGTACGGCAGCGTGACACTTCAGAATGCATTATATGGCGCGGTCGCAGGTTATCTGGCGTTGTGGTTTTTGTACTGGAGTGTCAAGTTAGTCAGCGGCAAAGAGGGAATGGGGTACGGGGATTTTAAACTCCTGGCAGCACTTGGCGCCTGGGTAGGCTGGCAGATGTTGCCATATCTGTGTATTCTCGCCGCGCTTGCGGGGATCGTTTTCACACTGGTAAGGGTAAGTATTTATAAAATGTCAGAGCAAACGCCTTTCGGACCCTGCCTGGCACTGGCTGGTGCGCTGATTTACATCAGCCAGGAGAGCAAAACAATCTGGCTGATGTTGAGTTAATACAGCAGAAATTACTGGGATTCTTCTTTCAGCTGAGACTGGATGTAGTTCTGAATGCCAATACGCCCGATGAGTTCCAGTTCGGTTTCCAGCCAGTCGATGTGATGCTCTTCATCCGCCAGGATATTAATCATTAAATCGCGGCTGACGTAATCGTGCACCGAGTCAGCATAAGCAATGCCTTCGCGTAAATCCTTCGCCCCTTCAAGTTCCAGCAGCAAATCAGATTTCAGCATTTCCTCAACATCTTCACCAATATTGAGTTTGCCGAGATCCTGCAGGTTAGGAAGCCCTTCCAGGAAGAGGATCCGCTCAATATAGATATCGGCATGTTTCATTTCATCAATGGATTCGTGATATTCGATACCGTTGAGACGCATCAGTCCCCAGTTTTTAAACATACGGGCATGCAAAAAGTACTGATTGATAGCAACCAGTTCATTTCCAAGAAGTTTATTGAGGTGTGCAATGACTTTTTTATCGCCTTTCATAGGTAACTCCTCCGTTCCGGTATCTAAAGCGTAGATCCGGTTCAGAGTAAGTCAAAAAAAAGGCACACTTTTTAACTAAGTATTTTTACGCGATGTTTTTGAAATCAGGAATTTGCTGTAATTCATCTTCCATTATTTGTCGTGCCGCACGAACACATTTGCCACATTGCGTTCCTACCGGAACAAAACTCCTCAACTGTTGGAACGTTTGCGGCTGGTAACGTCTGACTGCCTGTCTGATCGTTTTATCACTGACTGAATTGCACAAACACACGTACATATAAACCACGCTTCGCATAAATCTTGAACTAACTGTAAATGAGAATGGTTATTATTGCAAATGCAGTTTGAACGCTTTTGCACACAAATTTTAGGCAATAAAAAAGGGTGCCGAAGCACCCTTTTTTTGCTCTTAATTATCAGCGATTAAGCGATAACTTTAGCAACAACACCAGCACCTACAGTACGGCCGCCTTCACGGATTGCGAAACGCAGACCGTCATCCATCGCGATTGGGTGGATCAGGGTAACAACCATGTTCACGTTGTCACCAGGCATAACCATCTCAACGCCTTCTGGCAGTTCGATAGTACCGGTCACGTCAGTTGTACGGAAGTAGAACTGTG
>NZ_JAHXYO010000034.1:0-34995 GCF_019969905.1 Rahnella sp. GSA61A
TTAGCCAGATCGATACCCAGATAGACGATATTCATGTTTACTCTCCTGCTGAACGTATTTTGTTCAGTTAAGCGCAAAGGGAGGAGGTAGTCCATCCCATTACCTGGCGTAAGAAGTATGGCGGTATTGAGGTGCCTGAGGTTAAGCGCCTGAAGTCGCTTGAGGAAGAGAACGCCAGACTCAAGAAGCTGCTTGCCGAAGCCATGCTTGATAAAGAGGCGCTTCAGGTGGCTCTTGGGCGAAAGTACTGACGACAGACCAGAAGCGGGAAGCCGTGATGTTGATATGTGATGCGACCGGTCTGTCGCAACGTCGTGCCTGCAGGCTCACAGGTTTATCTCTGTCGACCTGCCGCTATGAGGCTCAGCGCCCAGCTGCAGATGCGCATTTATCAGGGCGCATCACTGAGCTGGCACTGGAGCGCAGGCGTTTTGGCTACCGTCGCATCTGGCAGTTGCTGCGCCGTGAAGGGCTACATGTTAATCATAAGCGCGTGTACAGGCTTTATCACCTCAGTGGCCTGGGCGTAAAACGCAGAAGACGTCGTAAAGGGCTGGCAACAGAACGTCTGCCGCTGCTCCGTCCGGCGGCACCCAATCTGACCTGGTCGATGGATTTCGTCATGGACGCATTCGCCACCGGTCGCAGGATCAAGTGCCTTACCTGCGTAGACGACTTCACGAAGGAATGCCTGACGGTCACTGTTGCCTTTGGGATTTCAGGCGTGCAGGTCACGCGTATTCTGGACAGCATTGCGCTGTTTCGCGGCTATCCGGCGACGATAAGAACGGATCAGGACCCGGAATTTACCTGCCGCGCCCTCGATCAATGGGCCTTTGAGCATGGCGTGGAGCTGCGACTTATCCAGCCCGGCAAGCCGACACAGAACGGATTTATTGAGAGTTTTAACGGACGCTTTCGCGATGAATGCCTGAATGAACACTGGTTCAGTGACGTCAGTCATGCCAGGAAAACCATCAGTGAATGCCGTCAGGATTATAATGAGTACCGCCCGCACTCCGCGCTGAATTATCAGGCGCCGTCTGAATTTGCGGCGGCCTGGAGAAAGGGTAATTCTGATAGTAAAGGATCCGACATTACTAAGTGAGCGTTGTATCTAATCCTGGGGGCAGGTCAGGGTCAGGAAGTACTGATGACAGACCAGAAGCATGATAAGTTGTAAATATGATAAATTAATACTAATTGAACGAAGGGTCATTGTGAAACTTCAAGGAGATATGCATGCTTATAAAAAAAATACAGGTTGAGGGTGGTTTTTTACAAGGAGTTGAAGCAGATTTCACTCCAGGTTTGAATGCTGTTATTGGTTCCAGGGGAACAGGGAAATCCTCACTGGTAGAGTTGATTCGATACTGCTTAGGTATAAAACGTTACATTAAAACAAATCAAACTGGAAATGATACTCAGGCTGTACAGATTCTTGAGGATGGTATTGTAACTCTAGTTATAGAGGATAATGGAAATCAGTACGAATTAGTCAGTACAGCATCACGAGTCGCTGAGAAACCTTTGATCACATCAAGATGGCCATTAATTTTCTCTCAGACTGATATCGAAAGTATAGGGTTAGACCCACAAAGTAGGGTGAAACTAATCGATGGGTTCATCAAGGATCGAGACTTATACATTAGTAAGAAAAATAAACTTAAAGACGCTATTAGTATTTCTTGTGAAAAATTGCGAAAGCTTCAGATTGAAGTTGATTCTGAGCAAGAGAATAGTAAAAAAGAAAAGTTATTATTAGACGAGATTACTAAATTACAGTCTATGCAGTCTGGATACAAAAATCTTAACAATCAATTCATCTTAAATAACGATAAATTGAACAGGATGAACAATGAAATATCTTTATATCATGTTGATGAGGAAAGATTGAAAAATGTAAGCGAAGAACTTACTAGTTTAAAGAAACTGCAAGATGAACAGTACTCTATCATTACTGAACTCAATGAAAAACCAACACCTAGATTTTTAGATAAAGCCCTTGCAATGTTTAAAGATAACATTTCTGAAAATATGCTAATGGCCTCGAATACAATCACCCAATTCAAGCAAGTAATTGATGAAACTAGGTCGAACATAATTGAAGCTATTAATAGACTTAATGAGGAATCATTCAGGGTTAGGAGTGAAATAGAAACATTTGTAGCTGGGTCTGGAGATATAAATAGAAAAATAATGAACATAATGACTAGCTTGTCATTAGTACAAGAAGAGCTTAAAAACTCTTCAAAAAGTAAAGAGCGTTTTAATGAGGAAAAAACAAATCTGATAAAAACAGTTGAAGATTTAATCGCTATTGATGAAGGAGTATTTAAGAGGAGAATTGAAATAGTAGATTATCTCAATGACAAGTTGAATAAATCCATAAAAATAAAAGGATTGCACGCAAATAATACGTTTTTATATGCTGATGCCTTCGAACACACTTTCAGGAACTCATCTTCCAACCTAAAATACAAAGATATTTTGGATGATCTAGCATCATCAGTTTCAAAACCGGAACTATTGAATATAGTTTTCAATCAAGACATAGATTCAATTAGCCTTTTTTTAGGAACTTCAAAACAAAGATCACTATCTATAATTTCAGCATTGACCTTTGATTCAATAGCAAAAATACTAATGGCAGATGTCGAAGATACTTTCGAGTTCTTTTTATTAGATAATGGAATTTATAAACCATTTACAAATTTATCGGTTGGGCAAAGATGCACTGTGATATTGCCGATAATATTACAGAATGATAATCAGGTTGTTATACTGGACCAACCAGAAGATCATATAGATAATGCTTTTATAGCAGAAACTTTAATACCATCGATACTGGAATGTGCAAGAACAGGTCAGCTTATTATTATAACTCATAACGCTAACATACCAGTGTTAGGTGCCGCAAATAATATAATTCATTTGGAGTCTGATGGTAAAAGAGGGTATATAAAAGATTCCGGTGAACTTAACAATAAAACTATCATCAGTACTATATCTAGAATTATGGAGGGGGGGCAGCAAGCCTTCAATACAAGAGCAGGGTTTTATTCTAATGAAAAATGATGAAATATTAAATATGTTAAATTCTGTATCACCTAAGCAGCGATATGATGTGGCTAAGTATTTAGCGGGAAATCAATTACCATTGCTAGAAATAAATCTGAGAACTGCTTATGAAAAAGAAACAGTAGGCTACATAAAAAAAACTTTAGATTTAGCAATTTCAAGACTACAGCAGAGCACAGTAAAGAATGAAGTAAATGATGATGAGGTTCCACAAAACCATCAAGTGTCCTACCAAAATGGTATGAATGAAATGGCAAGTATGTTCCTTCACGAATTAGAATCTGTAGTAGGTAGGATTGCATATACTGCAAAAAATGAAATAAAGCCATACGATATATCAGAAACAAAAAAACACATAGAAATGTTAAGGTCAGTCATAGAGGCAATAACTCAAATAAAAGAGGCAAGTAAATCTAAAAATACTGAAGAAGTTAATATTCATGAGTTTATTAATAACTTAATTCACTCGGCATACCCTAATAACCTATCAGAAATAAGACTCTCTGGTAATTTTGGAATAAATTGCATATGTGATAAAAACTTACTTAAACTCGCTATAACTAATGGTATAAGGAACGCCATTGAGTCATGCTTAGAATTTGATAAGGAAACTGAAATAAGTATTTGGTGGGGTGAAACCAATGTAGATTGGTTTATTTCAATAATGGATAATGGCATAGGTATCACCCTGCCAGTTGAGCAGTTGATGAAAAAAAAAGTGACCACTAAGAATAATCATCTTGGATATGGACTTTTGATCATTACAAAGGCGATGGAAAGACTAGATGGTCACTGGACTTTAGAGAATGATGCAGCAGAAGGTGCTAATTTAACATTAAGGTGGAATAAATGATTGAATTCTTATTACTAGAAGATGATCCACAAGAAGCAAAAATTGTTCAAGAAATATTAATCCCTCATCAGGTTAAACATGTAATAAACCTTGAACAGTTATCAGATATATGCCAGGAAGAAGAAAATTTCTTTGATTTTGCTATTTTGGATTTATCCGTACCTAAGAGTTTTAATGAACCTGAACCAAGCGAAGACAACGGCATTGAAGCCTTTAGGCTCTTCAGGAAGAACTTTCCGGGTACTCCTATATTGATATTGACTGGTTCATCTTCTACAGATCATTTCAGAGAGATGATTGGGCAAAGTTTTTCTACTAGAGTTTGGGGAAAAATAGAAATTAAGACTGTTGATTATTTCAAAAAGAATAAATTGGACGACCTCTATGAGGTTATTGATATAATCGTATCAGAAATAAATAGAGTAAATGATATCGAATTATATACAAATCATCCATCTTATAATATCGTTACTGAAAATAAAAAAAACAAAAGAGTTTTTTCCATTATCGCTAATAAGATGAACGGTTTCAAAGTAAATGTTAATCCTATAGGTCCTGGTTACTCTGGTGCAAAAATCCACCTACTAGATATACAGAACGAAAATAATAAAACCTTAAGTAAAGTAATTGTAAAAACTGGTGATTTAGATAAGATTGAAGAGGAATCTCATAACTACGAAAATCATGTGGTCGGAAGATTAGATCATTCTAAATATCCACCTAGAATCGATGTTTCAAGCTTTGGCGCTAAAAATTTAAATTCTATCTATTATAAATTTTTAGAAAGTGAAAAAAATATGTCTTTGTTTGATTATGTCGCATCAGATACTTTTGAAAGCGAGAAGTTAGGATTATGTTTCGATTTAACTAGCGAATGGAGAGACTTTTCTAAAAATGAAATTAAACAAATTTCAGATATCAGAAATATTTTTTTACCGGATGAAACCTTGTCATCATTGGTTAACTTGTTTAATTTAAGTTGGGTCGCCCAGTTTGAGAAAAGAAGAGTGAATTTCAATATGTGTATTAGTCACTGTGATTTTCATGGGGGTAATGTATTCATAAACCCTACTGACAATACTCGTCATATTATTGATTATGGTGATATTAAAATATCTCCTATCGCTTATGATGCTATATGTTTAGAACTTGGTTTTTTCTTTAATAAGGGTTCGAAGGTCTCTGGTTGGTTTATGAATGATTTAATTTATTCATGGGCGAATGATGAAGTATTTTTCTCTGATGCAAAACTTTCCAAACTTAAAGTGATTAGGGATTGGGCTAGAAGAAACATTAATGAAAGAGAATTTCTAGCAACTGCATATTGCTATGTAATAAGGCAGCTTAAATTCCCAGACGTTCAACAAAATAAACTTAAGGAAACGCTGGCTATTCTCAATAGTATTCAACATGAATTTAACAAGCAATGAAGATTCCAATCTTGAAATTCTAGGAATTATTTCCGGTGTTAGTAGTTCAACATTTTTAATCATGTTGTATGTGCTAATTATGTGGAATTCAATGCCGGAAACATTCCTACCTCGCAGAAACTACTTCCGACTTTATTACATAAATGACCTGTTGAGTAATAATCACGAAACAGCGATAGTAATCTCAAATTATTTACATATAACCCGTGATTTATTTATTGTCATATGACTCTTACGGATTTTAGCATCTGGTGACGCAATTGTTTGGGATTCCGGCATTTAACCCTTATATTATCAGAGGTGCCGCATATTGGTTAAAATCATGATTATACAATGACTATCAAACAACATAGTTTGAATATTTTGCCCATCAACTTCCTCTAATAAGTGCTTAATTAATGTATCAGTCATTATTTTTTATATTCTTAATCCTTATAAGATATTTTTACATGCAGTTAAAAGATTATTGCAATAAAATGAGAGTTATTTTATTATAACCCCGAGTTTATTAATGATGCCATTTTTGAAACGTTCGTTACTGAATGCCCATTCAGCCGGGATTTTTCGCCTCAGACGTTGGCATACAGTACTGTAGGATATGGCAGGGTTTAAATGTGAATATGCCATTCTAATTGAAGAGTATTCATGCCCATTGATCCGAATCATCCTTGCGTTACTGAAATTACCTCCTCCACCCTCCAGTGTTCTTTTATTGATCATGTTGTAACCAGTAACGTTGCTATATTCAAAATCAATAATGTCGTATTGCTGTATTCCTTTTGCTAAGTAACCCCATGAAATATAAAACTGGCGATCAGGGATTCCATCTAAATAAACAACTTGCAGTATTTTACCGCTGTCCATATTTGCAGCTTGATAGAGAACATATCCGTATTGCCTAGAGTATTTATGCATATCTCCGAGTTTTACGGTATCGCATCGTTCTACTTTACCTGCTGTAACTTTGTGGTTCTCGATATAGGTTTTATGCGGATATGTTTCAAACCGATACTTCTTCCATTCATTAACAGCTGCTTTTAATATGAACGGCGCGTATCTTCTAGTTAAGATTTCTGAGTTTTTTAGCATCCAATCAAAATCACCGTTGTTTTCAATATATACGATCTGGAAGTTTTTGAAGAAATCTTTATTAACAGGTTTACCATGTTTAAGATAATAGCACCTAAAATAGGGGCGTAAAGAATCAATGATCTTGTCCGTATTTTCAGGCTTATCAATTTGAATGTTCATATAGAATTCCCTGTGTTTATACACCCCCCAAGAAATGCCATTATATGACAAAACTCAGCAGTAAGCGTTTTCATTATACTGCTTATGAGTTGCAGGCACGGGGGGAATCCCCCTCATGGTACACACGTCTTTAATCCGGTTCGCCGGATTGGGGTTTCCCCCCAGACTGCCCAACATTCTCAGGCCACCGGCGAACCCCTCCGCCAAACACTACATATGGTATGCCGCTCAGATGCTGCCGCTACCATATGTAGTGTTTTCCGATTTTTAAGGGTGGAGATTTTTCCTGTTGGCGTCAAAGGGAGTTTTTTTCTGGGCGCTGCGCTATAATCCCTTTTGTATCAGGTGCCTGCGCATCCGGTACGGGGGAAAGCGACGGTGACGGGGCGTTGCCGCTCGCTCAACTCCCCTCCTCCGCAGGTTGGGTTTTTTACGGCATAGACGAAAACTCCCCAAAACGACCGATCACCATTTTGGTATTTATTATCGGCGGCTATTAATACCAACCTCGGTAAGCCTGTTCTTCACTGGCCGTATCCCCGATGCTTTGCTTATTCTTAATTCTGAGTTCAAGGATTTTGTCATGCAGCAGCAGGTCAGCTTGTCGTCCACGAAATTTCCCAGCCGCTTTAGCTTTTGTGATCCCTTCTTCCTATCGCCGGCGCCGGTCCTGATAATCTTTCCGTGCATGTATCGAGAATTGCTCAAGGGCACAGTGTATTGACAATAGATACACAACCTTATAATGTATATCCATTGTCAATACAGGAGATATAAAAAATGCGTGACGCTGCGATTAATTTGCGTGCTTTGCCAGAACAACGTGATCTCATAGATCAAGCCGCCAGCCTATTAGGTAAAAACCGATCTGATTTTATGTTGGAAGTAGCGTGTGAGCGCGCACAGGCTATTCTGCTCGACCAAGTTTTTTTCCAGTTAGATACTGAAAAATTTCATGAATTCACAGCGATGCTTGACGCACCTCAAAATGCAAATCAAGGTCTGGAACGTCTGATGGCAGTTAAAGCGCCTTGGGCATGAGTTTACAATTGTCTGCTCCTGAGCCACTTACAACTGCACATATCCTTGACGCTTTCGGTTGTGGGGAAACAACGTTAGATGAATGGTTAAAACGGCGCGCTCTGACAAACCACTTAAACGGTGCAAGTCGTACTTTTGTTGTCACGGCTCACGATAAAAGTGTTGTTGGTTATTATGCACTCGCAGCCGGTGCTGTGTCGCACAGGGAAGCGGCAGGATCTGTTCGGCGTAATATGCCTGATCCTATTCCGGTCATAGTATTGGGAAGACTGGCGGTCGACCTTCGCACTCAAGGAGTAAAGTTAGGTTCATCATTGCTACAGGATGCCGTTCTTCGAGTTCGCTCAATTGCTGAAAACACAGGGGTCAGAGCATTGCTCGTACATGCACTTCATGAACCGGCTAAACAATTTTATGAACACTACGGTTTTACATCATCGCCAATTAATCCGATGACATTAATGCTACGCCTTTAGCGTTTCCAAAGACCATGAAGCACAGCATGTGATGAAACCGAAAAATACTAAATATGAAGTAATACTTCATAATGATGAAGTGTGATTTCTGTTATTTTGTATTATTTTGTATTATTATGATCTAGAGTGCTTTTTTCCATAATATCGGTCATCGCACCTTCATGCGCCTGAAGATTACGGATATAACGCATTAATGTTTCAGGTTTTTTCCATGTCCCTTCCTGCATGATCTGAGCGACAGCATAGCCACGTCCCGCCATATCCTGTGCAGCGCCTACGCGGGCACTGTGACCAGTCCAGGCCGTATAGCGCCCTTTGTTTGGAATGATAGGTTCACCTGCTCCAATCGTAAGCCAGGCCTGTGCGAAAATTGATTCAATCGCAGGCGTGCTCAGCGGACGGGTGGCTGAAAGAGTTGCACTCCCAGAGCGGTGCACCGGACAAAAGAGGAAGGCGGCAGGTTCAGCATTTATACCAGACACCGACATCCACTCAGTTAGCCGGCGGGAGGACTGCGAACTTAGGGACTTGATCAGGCCACCAGTTTGAACAATAGTTTTGGTGTAACTCACATTAAGGATGATCCTGCCATCTGTTGCCCGGGAGATATCACGAACACGGAGACGGGCTAATTCACTGATACGCAGCAGCGTGCTGTAAGCCACATGCAGAAATGCCAAATCACGTTTATGGCGAAGCGATATCGAGTCAGACCAGAGCGCATCAAGCTCAAGCAGATCTTCAAGACGAAAGGGTACGGCCTGGCCAGTACGTTCACCCGTGACAACTGCAACACGATTTATTTTCTTCAGTGCGCGGAAAACCAGCGGTGAAGTATTAGGGGGGATTAGGCCAGCATTACGGTGTAACATTGAAATCAATGATCCATGCGTCGCAATCGTTGAAGAAGCGCGACCGCTCTCTTGCAGCCAGTTCAGATAATCGCGAAGGTCGGCCGGAAGCATGGGCAAAAACGAGCGGCTATTTTCAATCGACCATCTGTGGCAGATCCGCATAACACTCATCAGCTGTCGCCAGGTATTGGGCGAAAACGCCTCTTTGTCTTGAACAAATTCCTTAAGTCTCGCCAGAACATCCTCTTCAGCCTGAATAGCAGGTAGTGTCTGGTTGATTGGTGATAATTTGCCCATATATAGCTTAAAAAGCGAACTCCCGGTGACTGACAACGCTACGTGGATTCTGAGAAGGATGCAGGGGATTTGCCTTGCAGATTTCACGTAGCAAAACCTGCAAGATGATCTGCGAAAAATTACCTGCACCTATAACTACTGGATAGATTACCAGCTACGGAAGTGAATATCTAACTTTATATAAGTCCCATTATATAAAGTTGGAAATCTAATGCGAGTTCAAGAGACGGCTGATCATGGATGTATAGATAGGGTAGGGTTGATAAAATTCTGATTATAATATTGGGTGAAATTTCGGCTAATATTTAGATTCAAAAATGGAAACCTTGACTAAACTCTATATAGGGTTATTTATTTACGAAACTCAGCATGCTCTTTAAGAAAATTGCTGGCCGTATTTTCATCCCACCACATAACGTAAAAATGGAAATCTTCATCCGTATCATTGATGACGTAATGGTCGGTATGTTTAGGAATTGCCGCGATATCTCCGAATGTAAACGGGAATATTTCATCCCCGACTTTAAGTTTCGCATTGCCTTTAATGCCAATAAAAAATTCCTGATCAATTTGTGTATGAGATTGTGTTTGTGTATGAGGCCGAACCACACACCAGCCTGCGCCAATCGGAGTAGGATAACCTTCCCAGGGTAAAAGACGGGAGCCGTCAAGGTCATATTCGTGAACTAATTTATCCCACCGCATCGGACGAAATATTTCAAAAGCAGCCATATTAATTCCTCATGATTACTGTAAATAAATCATCGGGCTTAATTGAGTTAGAAAAAGTTAACTCGCTAATAAAATTTAATTAAATGATGGGTTTTCGCAAATGATATAAATTAAATCAAAGTTTAATTTTTCTAAACTAAAAAGACAGAGAACCCCGGTTGGCGCTCTCCTTATGCAGGCAGGTCAGGCGGGGTATTCATTCTCTTCCGCCACTGCTGTGGCGATGATCCAGTCTCTAAATCGTCTGTTCATCCGCTGCAAAATGGCCGATTCGTCATATACCAGGTAGTACGCGATTGGCGAATCAATGGCCACTCGCAGAGGATTGATGAGTGTCCCATTTTTCAGTTCTTCCCGAACCAGCACGCTGCGGATAAGGGCGATACCTTTCCCTGCCAGCGCTGCCTCAAGTACGCCGTTTGAATCGACAAAGACGGGACCTTTATCTGTGTCGGCACTTGGGATACCCACAGCATTAAACCAGACGGCCCAGTCCATTCGATGTTCATCGTGTAGCAGCGTATATCGTGTGATATCAAGCGGTGAAGAGAGAGGCTGCTCCTGAGGTATAAGACGAGGACTGCATACAGGACGCAGGCGGTCATTCAGAAGACACTGAGATTCCAGACCGGGGTAACGACCTGTGCCATGCCTGACAGCGAAGTCGATCCCTTCTGATAATAAATCCACTCGTCGGTTAGTGGTGCTGATTTGGACCTCAACGCCGGGGTTTTCCCTTTCAAATCCAGGCAGACGTGGCAACAGCCATTGGATCGCAAAACCACTGGTGCAGCTGATGGTAATTTTATTTGGTTTTCCTTCATTCATCAGTCGTTGTGTTGCTTCAGCTATCTGTTTGAATGCCGGGCGGATCGCGCGCAGATAGATTCGAGCTTCATCGGTTAGCTCAAGACTTCGGGGGCTGCGGATAAAGAGGCGTATGTTGGTCATGTCCTCCAGTTTCGCAATTTGCTGACTGATCGCACTGGAGGTGACGCACAATTCTTCAGCAGCTTTTTTCATACTTAAATGCCTGGCCGCTGACTCAAAGCACATAAGTGCATGTAAAGGTGGAAGTTTCATAATTAGCCCGATTATATGCATTAGTTAAACTTAATCATAAAAGAAAAACTTGTTTGTCTGTGTGCTGACATGCTTTTAAAGTTTTTTTATGTTTAAGCTTTATTAAACTTGAATATATATACAACATTTTTCTTTTAATAAAAAGAGGTGTAAAAATGCGTATTTCAGACTATATCAGATTGTTACTTCTCGCTGCTATCTGGGGAGCAAGTTTTTTATTTATGCGAATCGCAGCGCCTGAATTCGGTGCGATTAACACCGCGTTTTTACGCGTATTCTTTGGCTTTGTCGGACTTGCAGTTATCTTGTTTGCTATAAAATCCTCATTTAACTTCGACGGTAAATTTAAATCCTCTCTTATTTTAGGTGTGATTAATTCCGGTGTACCATTCTTTATGTATTGCCTTGCCGCCAGATGGCTGCCCGCCGGATATTCGGCCATACTCAATGCAACCACACCATTAATGGGAGCATTGATTGGATTTGCTTTTTTCGGTGAAAAGCTATCAAAAAGGAAATGGGGTGGGGTGATACTTGGGCTGGTCGGCATTATGGTAATAACCACCGTCGGAGAATCCCATTCCACGAATGAGACCATTGCCGGCGTTGTGGCATGTCTTGTGGCTACGGGATGCTATGGTGTAGCCGGTTTTCTGACCCGTCGATGGATCTCAAACAAAGGAGGATTGGATCCAAAAACTGTCGCATTCGGCAGCCAGATTGGAGCCACTTTATTTTTACTGCCTTTCTTTATCTGGAGTACCACAACCGGACCGACCATTAACTGGATGCAGGGAGAGGTATGGGCTAGCGTACTTGCCGTCGGAATAATTTGTACTGCTTTTGCTTATATTCTTTATTTCCGCCTGATTGCAGATATTGGTCCTCTGCGTTCACTCACTGTCACCTTTCTGATCCCGCCATTTGCAGTGTTGTGGAGCTATCTGGCCCTGGATGAAACTATTAATGAAGGGTTTATTGTCGGCGCGCTAATTGTGTGTGTTTCTGTGTGGTTGGTTGTCAGTCCAGAGAAAGTACGGGCAACCATAAAAAGTGAAGCGGTAAAATAATATTTTGATTGATGACTAGCACTGCAGTGTTGGGAGAGGGATTTATATGTCACATAATATTCCGTTATCTTCGTTACGGACTTTTATTGAAGTCAGTCGTCAGGGAAGTATGAAACTTGCTGCAGAAAAAATGTGCATCACAACGGGTGCCGTAAGCCAACAGATCCGTCACCTCGAGGAGCAAATGGGAATCAAATTATTCTCACGCCACGGAAAGCGTTTGATGCTGAGTATCCCGGGTCTCAGTCTGCGGGATGCTGTGGCCCGGGGATTTGAAGAGATTGAAAATGGTTGGGCAAGGATTGCCCCACCGGTTCAAAATCAGTTGGTCATATCCGTTGTGCCGGTCATTGCTTATCGGTGGTTATTACCACATCTCAACTCTTTTCAGCAGCAGAATCCACGAATCAGTCTTTCACTGAGAGTATGTCAGCCGTCAGAGCAGCTGAGAATGGAGAATGCAGATATTTGGATATCGTTATCTACGCTATCAGGTGAAGATCTGAGTAGTGTCCCGTTGTGGAAATCAGCGCTCATTCCGGTCTGTCATCCTGCATTGTTGAACGGAATGATGATCTCTCAACCCGAAGATTTACTTCATTACCCTCTACTTAAAAATATCAACCTGAGCGGCTGGAATGAATGGTTCACGCTTAATGATATAAAAGGGGAGGCTCGTTCACGCGGAGGTTGTTTTGATGATGAATTTGGACTCATCAATGCAGCACTCCTACAACAAGGGATCGCGCTGGTTCATGAACATTTTGTCCGTGAAGAGCTGGAAAACGGAACACTTGTGCAACTTTTTCCTGATTCTCAAACCCGGTACAGTACCTGCCAGTTCGTTCATCGGCAGGGAGCTCATCGTCACTGGATGGTACAAAGCTTTATGGAATGGCTAAACAGCATCTGTATGCAGACAGGTTGTTCAGAGACACTTTTATCTCAACAGCCACATTTTAATAACAGAATTAAAATTGGCGAAGTAAGGTGAGTAATTATACTGAGCCACACCTGCGAAGAGTTGCTGCTCAACCATAAGTGTTGCCAAAACATGGAACTTAAAGTGATAAGGAAACGCGATTTGCGAACAGTTAATTACTTTTAAAACAATAACTTAACTTCATATAATGTGCATTATGTTAAATAATGCACATTAAAGCAAATACCCAACATTTCTCAGGTTGACTGTTTAAGAGCTTCAGCGATATTCCACACGTCTAGGCTGCCCTGTGCGGCTGACACGGTCAACTCTTCATGACTTGGAGAAAACCGGACAAGAATGCCATTACGGCGCAGGAATAAAGCAGATGAAGCAAATGCGGTTCTCTTATTTGCATCATTGAAACAATGCCCCCGCGCTATAGCAAGAAGATATGCAGCAGCTAGAACGTATATATCATCCTCGCCTTCATACATGTGGCGGTTCAGAATTCGTGTTGCCATACTTTCTATCCGGCCAGGGTCAGCATAGCCGGCAAGACCTCCGTAAGCAGCAATCATTCGGTCATGAATGCCAATGATGTCTTTGCTTGAAAGAAAATAAATCATCGGTTTTTAAGAGCCTCAAGCGTCTTATCATGTTCACTAAACAACCAATCGAAATCCGATTCAGCCTGAATTCTCAGCATTTTTTCATACTGCTCAGCATCGATAACAACAACGGGCTTTGCCGATCGCCGTGTGATAATTACGGGCTCACCGCTAGAAACGCTATCAAGAACTGACGCCAGTTCGTTACGGGCAGTTGTAAAATTTATAGCTTGCATAGTCATATGCCTCATTGAAATGTACAATTAATACGTACAACTCAATGTACACTCCAACGGTGTTTTTTTCAACACTTCCACCTATGGCTATTCGGTTCACACGCTAGATCTAATGGTGGATAAACTGGGATGTAAACGTGCGCTGATTATAGGCACTCTGCTGATCCTGATAACCGATATTATGCTGTTTCACGCACGGGGCTTCAGCGACTTTCTGTTGGTGATTGTGGTTGATGGTCTGAGTCAGGCGCTGTGTAATAACAGCGATGCGCTGATTATCAGCCGCGTTTTGTTATCACAGAAATCACTAACCCACCTACGGCAGTTGAAGTCTCTGTCATGGTGGTTACGTAATGTGGCGCTGGGATTTTCAAGCCTCGCAGGAGGTGCAATTGCCAGCTACAGTAATCTTTATTTGCCCTTGTTAATCAGTATGGCAGCAGTGACCGTTAGCCTTGGCGGGATCAACCTGTTACCTGGGCACCGCCAAGCACGGCATATCATTTACTGCAAAAGACCGCCGATAAAGTTGCTCTGCCGTTGCTGTCAGTCCTGTCTAACCGCTACTACCGGCTACGTGATCTTATCGCCTGGGTATTTTTCTACGCGCTGGATACCATCGGCTACATGATTATCCCACTTCTGCTGCATACTTTTGCCGTTCCCTTTTGGGTTTACGGTCTGGCATTTGGTCTGGTAATTGCCGCTTCATCCTACGGTCATTTTAGGGTTTCTTACCAGCAGGAACCCGCGCGACAATACCAGCGTTATAGTCTGCTGGCATTGTTATCTAACAGTTTACTGTTACTTGCCACCCTTCGCCCGCTTGTTCCCGGAGTCTGTGTGGCTATGGCGGGTTTAGTCCTCTATGGCTGGATAAAAGCAAACCACCGCTGATCAACGAACTCCCAGTGCAACATGCTGCCACGTGCTTTAGCGCTGGAGCAATGTCGCATCCGCATTGCTGATGGCCTTGGTGCTAAATATTTCTCCAGCTTCAGCATTACTGCCCGGTATACTCTTTATCTGTTTGCTCTCTTTATCGATGTTGTTGCTATTTATCCGCTATGTACACCAGAACAATGAGGTGAGTGATGCCAAGTGAAAAACTGAGCTACAAAGATGTCGGTGTGAACTATGATGTGATTGATCCCTTTAAGGTTTTTGCCCAGCAAGCTTCTGCGCTTACTGCTTCATCCCTTACCCATCACGGGTTTAGCGAAATTACTGCTTCGCGTGGTGAATCTGCCTACCTGGTAGATCTCGGCCCACTGCTAATCGCCTCTATAACCGAATGCCTGGGAACAAAAATCCTTATCGCTGACAGTTATTATCAGCAAACCCAGAATAGCTACTATGCAGCTATCGCGCAGGATACGCTGGCTATGGCAATTAATGATCTGATTACTGTTGGTGCGCTACCTTTTTCCTGCCATGCCTACTGGGCAGCAGGTCATGAAACCTGGTTTAAGGACAAACGTCGTACCGAGGACTTGATCGCAGGCTGGCGGGACGTCTGTAAAAAATACAACCTTGCCTGGGGCGGTGGTGAAACCCCTTGTCTGAATAATGTCGTCCACGCGGAAACTATTGACCTTGCCGCTTCTGCGTTGGGCTATATTCACGATCGCAGACAACTTTCTGTTGGAGGCAACTTACAGAGTGGCACACAAATTGTTCTGCTCAGCTCATCAGGTATCCACTCTAACGGTGTCAGTCTGGCGCGCAGCGTGGCTGATCGATTACCGGATGGCTATCTGACACCATTGGCGGATGGTACTCCTTTAGGTGAAGCGCTACTGCAGCCAACTCATATCTATTCTGGTTTTATCGCTAAATTATTCGCTGCAGGTATATTTCCGCAATATATGGCTAATATCACCGGGCATGGCTGGCAAAAAGTGATGCGCTCACCGAACGCTCTCACTTATGTCATAGATCATCTCCCTTCAGTCCCGCAGGAGATGACGCTGATCTGTGATGAAGCAAAATTGTCGGCAGAAGAAGCTTATAAGACCTTTAATATGGGAGCAGGTTTTGCACTCTTCGTCACGGAAGAAGCCGTTGAAACTGTTCTTGCCTTAGCCAACGATGAGGAATTTACTGCCTTGCATGCAGGTTATGTTGAGGAAGGGGAAAAAAAGGTTGTCATTTCACCACTTAATATTACATATCATGGCGATGATTTTAAGTTACGTAATTGAGTATAACTACTTTCCCCCTAAACAACTAGACTTCAGAAGTCCGGACACAGAGTTAAGACGTGGTCGATTTCTCTGATACGTGGGTTAGGAAATTCTGATAAGCAGCTATCGTATCACACCCGGTTGTCTCATTTCGGTATCGGATTGAGATAGTTGACGAGCTCACGCTTTATCGCTGGTTTTAAAGCTTTTTTCGATGACGTCTTTCAGCGCCCGGCATTCCAAACTCAGATCGGCAAACATTTGCTTCAGACGACGATTCTCGTCCTCAAGGTCTTTGATTTTTTTGATATCAGCGGCTTCCATCCCGCCATATTTGGCTTTCCAGTTGTAATAGCTGGCTTCAGAAATAGCAGCCTCGCGGCACACATCTTTGACGGTCCTGCCAGCCTCGACTGATTTCAGGACGGCGATGATCTGGTGCTCAGTGAATCGGATCTTACGCATAGCGATCTCCTCAGGGGACATAATCAGTATGTCGGAAGATCGCTAAAAATGAATGGGCCGTTTTGGTGGGATACTTACACTCTGCTTCACGTGTATCTCACGATGCAATGCATGGCGCAGCTAATACGGCTTACGCCGGAGCGATTAGAGGAGCCATGCAAGGATGGCCTGGCGGCCCTGAAGGTGTCGCTATAGGTGCTGCGGGCGGTGCGATAAAAGGTGCAGTGACCGGTGCGGTCATATCTGGAGTACATTCATATTATAGCAATTGCTATAATAATAATCGCGGTGGGTTCGGTGGTGATTCTAATTCTAATAGTGTTAACGGACAGTGCCACTGGTAATTAAACCATTAAATCTGCGTAGAACCCCAAACGTATATATTGCATGGGGTTCTACGCAGAAACATATCTTTCTGAACGGCCATTACGCCTTTATCAGTGAAGGAAAAAGAACTCGATGTCAGTGCTGAATCAGAGAAAAATGACATAGCCCAGACAACCGGTTTACAGGAAAAAATCGAGTACAACAGCCAGATAAGCCCTGCATTTTCCCGTCCAGATATAAGTCACATCACCTCACCAGGCCTGATTAGGATCGGTAATAGCAAACTGGCGATCCAGATAATAAGGGATATCTCAATGTGTTCCTTAGACGCCTTCTTATAACGATGGCCAGGTTGCTGACAACTGATAATATTGAGCGCTTTCATCAGATTTGTTGCCCGCCAGCGGCTCAGTTTTATACCTTTGGTGGTGACGATCGCGGCAATGCTACGCGCTCCTGCTAAGCCGTTACTTTCGCGATAAACTTCACGCGCCAGGCTCAGTAATGCCACTCTCGTGGCGTCAGGCTTCCTGGGCTGCCGCCAGTATTTATAACTGCTGCGATGAACCCCAAACATGTTGTACACAACGGCAACAGGAAACCGCGCCCTGAGTTTCTCAACTTATGGAGTTGCCGCTTAATGGGGTACCAACTTGCAGTAAATCAGACCCCTGTTCATTTTGCTTCATTGCCACTCAACTATCCGAGAAAGATGAGTGGGGAGCCGCCAGCGTGCTTGAGGAACAATGGAACGCCGCCGGTTGCCTGGAAAGCCATTTGAAAATCCCACCTTACGATGGTCTGCAACAGGTTAACCAACAAAAAGACTTGCCAGTAAGAAAATGCACGAGGAAATGCCCATCGGAAATGGAAGAGATTTTTAAGCCTTGTTCCTGTCAAAGTGCCATGGGGGAATCCTATAGCACTTTATTTAGTGTAATCAGAAAGTTTCATCAGTTTTTTAGACGCCCGCTGATTTTAGGTAATAATACGTAATAGATGATTTCGACAATTCGGACCAGACCCACAATAATCGCTACACCCGCAATCCAGTTAGCCAGCCAAAGAGGTATTTCCAATATCGAAAAGGTGAAATACACGCCAATGCGACTTAATATGGCGAAGGTTAATAATCCGCAAAAAAATGTGGTTACAAACAAAAAAACTGGAGATGATTTTTTCATGCATACCAACGTTAAATAAAATGATGATACTGTTTGAAACAAATCCCCATTGCTAAGCCGAATAGCTGGGGATTTGCGCTATGCATCTTACCCTCGGCCATGACCGTGGTCACTGCTGCCTCTGTTTCCGTTATTACTTGTTTGGCGACCGCCACTGCTCCCAAAGCAGCTGCCTGAACCGGCAATCAGCCCTCCCATCCCACTCACAATCATTCCTCCTAGTCCACCATAACTGCCAGCAACAACGCCACCTATTATTCCAGCTCCAAGTCCTGCGGCACAGGAACTACTCATCCCACCTGATGAATTCCCAACCCGCCCATTTGCCTGACCTCCATAGCCACCATCACTCATCATCCCGGATGATGGACCGTTGCCATTGTAGCCGCCAGAGATATTTTCAACTTCACTCTTAGTTTGGAAGAAGAGGGCAATGAGTTTTTTCTTCCTGCTGGCCCTCAACGTTTTCGGGTCAGCAAGTACCGGATTAAAGGAGTACGTACGCTGGGAACGTTACAAATTGACCCGCCACGTTGGCCATAATTATTGGAAAACCCTTTGTTAATCATTTATACGGGGTTACGCTGAATATGGAAGGAATGAAAAATGAGTGATTACCACAAAATCTAATGCCGTCTCTTAAACGAATTGGCCACTCTGCAGTTTTGTTTTAGATGAAGCTACCAGCGCAATGGACAAAGAATTATTATCCGGTGATGGCTAGGGCATCATCTTACCTGTTTTCTTAACTGAACCTTCGGCACAGACTCTGTTTCGTCCTGTACGTTTCGCCTCATACAACTGCTGATCGGCGCGATTGACAACATCTGCTGACACCAAACCTCTGTGCTGGCCTGGATAAACAGTCGTAACGCCGAAACTTGCACTGACCTGACCCCATGGCGTATCCAAATGGGGAATCGTCAATGCGAGTATCCCCTCGCGAATGCGCTCAGCAACTTCGATCGCCCCTTTTGTATCGGTGCCAGGCAAAATAACGACGAACTCTTCGCCGCCATAGCGTGCGACCAGGTCGCCGGCTCGGGTCACCTGTTCAGCCATTACCCTGCCAATGCTGTGCAGAACGGTGTCGCCAGCCACATGTCCATAGCGGTCGTTGAACTTCTTGAAAAGGTCCACATCCAGCAAGATTAGCGAAAGGCAATCATCGCCACGTTGCGCACGTTTAAGTTCCTGATCAAGAATTTTATCGAACATCAACCGGTTTGCGATACTGGTAAGCTTGTCCGTGTTTGCCAGTACCTGCAGGCCAATATTGTACTGTTCAAGCCCCTCGGAACGGTCATGCAGTTTTTGAGCGAGCGTGTCCCGGATACCTATTTGCCTGACAAGTTTTGATGCGAGCAATCCGAACATCGCGCAGATCACCAATACCGCACCGCCAAGGAACAAGCTTGAGCGCTGCCATTGGCTTAATAATTCTGTTTTCGTGCGCCCGACAGCAACAATGAAGGGGTAGCCATCCACGTGCCTGTAGCTGTACAGCCGTTCGATCCGGTCAATCTTTGAGACCAGGGTTGAGGAACCGGCGTAATGCGTGGACAGAGCCTGCAGAACAGGGCCTTTAGAAATATCAGTCCCGATCAGCTTTTCGTCAAAAGGCCGCCTGTATACCAACGTTCCATCGGTAAGCGCGAGCAAGACGGTGCCGGTTTTGCCGATATCAATTTCGTTATAAATGCGTTCAAAAAAATTAATTTTGAGCGTAACGAGGGCCACACCGCCGAAGCTTCCGTCAGGTAGGTTAATTCTCCGTGATACCGGAATAATCCAGACGCCGGTGGACCGGCTTTTAATTGGCGGCCCGACATGTACTGCAAGGCTTCGATTAGCGCGGTGGTACGTAAAGTATTCACGGTCTGCATTATTCCCTTTAACCGGGCGGTTGAGAGACGTAGCCAGCCATGTTCCGTCTGCTCCGTAGGCAAATAATCCGTGTAGTTCGGAGTTGGCCTGGGCTGTTTCAACCAGGTGAGCCTGCAGCCGGCCGAGTTCGTGTGCGCCCATACCGTCGACTTCCAGACGTTCCGAAAGATCGGTCAAGGCAACACTTGCGGTTTTGAGGGTGGATTCCATCTGTACAGCGATCATGCGGGAAATATTCGTGTTGGCCACTTCAGAATCGCGCAATTGTGCTGTACGGGATGCAGAAATAAATGCGCCGGCGAGGACCAATATCAACAGACAGACAAGCGCTGTAGCTACTATAACCAGAGTCGTAACAGGGCGCTTCATACCGCTCAGGCGGATGAGATAGCGGTCCGAATCGTTTGAGGATGCATTCAATACAGTTCGCTCCTTCACTCAGTGAGCATGAAACTTGGGGGAGAAGTCTAGTATGGCATTAACCCAAAGTTTAGATGAGCTGTATCATCACAAATGGTTTTTTATCATCGGGTTATTATGAGGCGGTGTGTAAAGCGTACGGCTAACTTTACGTGGTTCTGTTTACACTTTAATTCCGCACCTGTAAACTAAATAAAATCAATGATTTAAGTTCGCATAATCATCATTATGTTAAATTACAATCATTCAACTGCATGTTCTTTTTTCCTCAAAAATTCCAGTACAGGCTTTCCTCTCCTCTGGAACTCTTATCAAGCTTCGTAATGTGATAAAAGAGGTGATCAGCAAAAACGCCGCATCGCTAAAATGTGTTTTAAAGCCGTTGTGCAGGAACAGGAGATAAACATGGCCATGAAGCTCATTAGAAAAAAAACTCCACGGGGTGCCCTGAAACGCTGGTTAACTGAGGAAGAAGAAACTGCCGTTAAAAATATCTTCGGCCACAAGCAGGTGCGCAGTGCACCGGATCGCGCATTGGCGGAACACGTTATTCACGAAATGCGTGAGAGTGAACTCTGGCTGCAGTGCAGCTGCATAGCCGGCGACACGCCCGCGCTCAACAGTGCCAAGCTGATGTCTGAAACCCAGACGCTGTTCCTGTCAGGATTTGGTCACAGTCATGATCCGTCCTGTCCGATGTTCCGGGTCTTTAAAGGCGATGAGGATGCCACCCGTTCAGGAACCCGGCAAGCTGCCGGCAGCAAGCGCCTCAATTACCGAGATTTTTTACCCGCCGACGAGTCGGAAACGACCATTAAAGCGCAGGGCAAGCCGGTGACGGCAGGCGATGACCGAACCCGGCGCAAACGCCGCCCCCGCCTTGCGCGCCTCCTCCTGACGCTCATCGAGGATGCGGGACTGAACACCTTCAGCCCGGTCAGCCCGCTGCCTAACAAGACGGCCAGAATCTGGCTTGACGCCCTGGCAGCCTCGGCGGATGCGCAGGAGTTTATCCGCGGCCGCCGGCTTTCGGAAATCATACGGTTTCAGCCGGCGATGGGCGAAGCTGCTCAGGAAAGGCTGATGCTGGCACTGGAGTGCCCAGACGCAAACTGGCCTGCTGGCAAAGCCCGGGTTTTTTATCAAATATTCATGTCGGACCTGGTCAGCCGTGAGCACGCAACCTTTGCCTGGAACGGCGGTGAACGAATGTTCGCCCCGGATAAAGGTGTAAGCATCAACGGAGAGTCGCAGGAAGGCGTGAGGCCGCCTTACTGGGTGATCCTGGCCTTCCGGCGCGGGGCTGAGGGTACGGTCATATGCAGTGAAGGGTATGCGCACGCTCTGTTTCGGCGTACCTGTCCGGTACCGGTAGACAGCGGGCTGGAGCGGCAAACGCTGGAAGGGATAGCAGAAGTGGCCAGATGGCTCAAAGGCAAAGCGGGCGACCTTACTCTGGTGAAACCCCTGTTTGATATTGAGGTGGACGTCGAGGGAGACAAAGGCTTTGTGCTGCCTGATTTTATCATTCAGGCCATAACGCCAGATGGCCGGGAGCATAGCGTGATCATTGAGACGATGGGATACACCGATGATGAGTACTGCGAGCGTAAAGCCGAGCAGCATAAAGGGATGCGCACGCTGGGAACGTTACAAACCGATCCGCCACGCTGGCCACAGGAAGTAGACAAGCGCTTTACCAACCATTTGTACGGGGTCATGCTGAATCTGGAAGGTGTGAAAACGAGTGATGAGACCCAGACTCTAATGCCGCCCACTTAAAGGAATTGCACACTTTGGTTTTAAATCTTCATCCGGGGAAACGGCTTTATTCAGCTTGGTAAAAAATCCGGATTTTTCAGCCATGAACGAACGTTCCCTAAGGGCAGCACTAGCAAAGAGTTAACCGATAAGTACTCAAAGCAAGTCTTGAAAAGTAAGAGAAATTACGTCTACACTGACATGAAGAATTATTGTACACATGCCCAATGTGTCATTAATTTCTGCGCTCACATGACAAATACCGGTATTCAATTTTAAACTTGATGTTTAAAGAGAAAATATGAAGATTAAAACATTACTCACATTAGTGGCGATAATTATATCTAGCAATGCCGTCAGCAAGGAAAGCAAAACTGATGATGTGTTAGAACTTAATAATGCAACCGTTTTATTAAAACTTAACGATGGCAGTAAGGTACAAGTAAAAACGTGTGATGAATATGTCACCTTGCGTAAGGCAGGGAAAAAAATTGTTGGATATCCAGGTCGCGATCCTCAGGAGTTAGGTGAGGCAACCCGAAACTTAGACGAATGCTTCATGAAAGCTTACGCTACAGCGAAGGGGTGGCAAGACGTTAGCGCAACGACACAGCCCGTAAGTATCAAGGATATTGTCGAGCATTTTCCTGCTGAACTCGCCATGAAAACGTTGAACACTGTTGATATAAAAGCCAAAACTATCAATGATACGGCGACGGACTGGAGCATGACAGATAATGGGGCGTACATTTCAAAAACAAATAAAGTGGGTTACTTCCCTTTTACCACTCATAATTATGTCGATCAAAAAGGTACTGTGCATCTATTCCTCACACTGGCGAACTTTAAAAACCCAGAGGATGTTTGGGACTTTACGAGTTATCAGGTCATATCTCAAACCTCGCCGGTTTGGGACGTTAATAAAATCGACGTTAACAGCCCTCTAAAATAAACATTAAGTTTTATTCTTATTTTATGTAGCCCACCTTGTTATTAAGGTGGGCTTTTACTTACCTTGTGATGCAGCTATAAGCTGATTTCGTGTATCCACATTACGACTCTCCTGAATTTTCGTGCGATGAGATTCCTCCGCTGCTGCTGCCCAATCTTTCCGATTAACCGCCGCGTTAAATTTTGTAAATACTCGGCTCAACCTTAGTAAACCGAGATTAAATCCCATATCAATCAGTGCCGTTTTTGCACTATTGGGAAATGCATCAAAACCACTATATAGGTTGCGAAGTCCTGTTTCAGTAACCTGAACATCCTTGATACAAAGACTGATTGAATAATCGTTAGTCAAATGAACAGATGCTCTGGCTTTTGGATTCCCCTTTACCTGGTTATAACTGTTTTTGATCTGCTCAACCGTTGCAGCTTGTTCAATATTATTGCTGTCACCATGACCTAAGGATTGATGATAAGTATTTCTAAAAGGTAGAGCTAAAGCAGCATCAATATTTGCCAGTAAGTGACCGATCCCTACAGTAGGATTGCCATCTCCGTCAGCATAAATATTATTAACAAAGCCCTCGTGATTTTTCAGATTTGTTACACACATTGACATATACACCCCATTATAGCTTTTGGCTGTTGGGATATTAATAGTCGTTTGGGGGCCAATATTGGTCTGCTTACCTGCATTACCACCAGCGGTTACCGTGCCGGGGTCGGTATAACTATGAATGGGGCCGTATGGAGTATCATGATCACCCCAGCCTGGACCGGAGTTCGTTGGATCTGTATCAGACATATAAATTTCTCCTGGAAGATTAAGATTATTACTGTGTGTATTCACAGTAATAAGACAATATTCTTCAGAATGAATAGCCTCAACGCGTACCAATCGTGTCGGCGATGGCACAACAAAGTATGGCGTGAGTCCTCTCAGCGGGCATTTGGGCAGTCTTGGGTAAAAATGCTCATCGTGCTTTTCTCAGCTGTCTATACTCTACATCTGGCGGAGGTATGAAAATGTGTGGACGCTTTACGCAACACGAACCTCGTTCGCATTAGTTCGCATTATATAGATGCCCTGAACCCCGACGTTGAGCTCGCCTTGGCCATCGATGAGGTGCCTATCGATCGGTATAACGTCGCCCCGGGCCCCCGTGTTCTGCTCATTAATCAGCGAGGGGATAAACTCTACCTCGCTCCGGTGCTGTGGGGATATCAGCCCGCCTGGGCAAAAGAAGCCAGGCGGCAGCCGATGATCAATGCACGGGTAGAAACCGTGGCCACCAGCCGCATGTTCAAGCCTTTGTTTGAACATGGACGCGCGCTGGTGATGGCTGACGGCTGGTATGAATGGAAAAAATCGCCTTCTGACCCAAAGATAAAACAACCTTATTTCATTTATCACCGGTCCCACGCGCCGCTGTTTTTTGCAGCTATCTCGTACTATCACCCCGATGCATTAGAAACCCCAGTTGACGATGGTTTTGTCATCGTCCCCGCGCAAAGTAATAAGGGGCTGATGGATATTCATGACCGCCGACCGCTGGTTCTCGGCGCTGCGGAAGCGAACCAATGGTTAAATCCGGATATTACTTCCTCCATGGCCCTGACCTTGCTTACAGAAGGGGCAGTATCAGCGGATGAATTCACCTGGCATCCCGTATCCAAATCGGTCGGCAATATTCGCAATAACGGCGCTGAGTTGATCCAAAAGACACCTTCTCCTCTGGTGTGATTCGGGCTTCGCAGAAACGTCAGAGGTAAGGTTATTGGAAGGGGCAATGGATCCTGTTAGAAGCACAGGCGGGGGATCCCGCCTGTGCGCGCAGGTTCAGATTTTCAATCTCCGGTAATCTTTACCGCGAATATCATTATACCCGTCGGTCATTTGCTGATACTTATGACCAAGCAATGTACGCGTATCCACCCCCTGTTCGCGATACAGCCTTTCCGAAAGAGAGCGCTGCTCCCGGAAGCTAGGCGGCATTTTTCCGCCAGCGGCTTCTATGCCTGCCGATTCTCTGCATTTTTGAAACCAGCGCGTCAGAGACCACAGGTGAACCGGCTTGCCTTTATGCTGGATCAGCCAGCCGTTACTGGGACACATGTCCACGACTTCACCCAGCGTGCAGCCCAATGACGCCAGCCTTAACGTGAGAGGCAGGGCTATGCGCTCCGCCGTTTTCTGCTGATCAATATGCAGGTACCCATCCCGGACATGGCTTGAATGCATTTTGCCGATGTCCGCTCTCCGCTGACCGGTCACAATGGCTAACAGCATGGCTCGCTGGAAATAGTCAGGCGCACAATAGCTTGCCGCTTTAAATATCAGTAGCCACTCGTTAAAGAGAAGGCGCTCCGTCTTAACCGTGCTCAGCAGTGGGCGGGACAGTAAAGCAGGATTGTGTCCTGGTGGGATTTCGCCCTCTCGCTGTGCTTCTAAAAACATATTGGAAAGATTTATCCTTAACCGCCGGGCGGCAAAAGGCGCGGTGTCGGCTTTTTGTTTTATTTCTGCGGTTATCTCTGAAATAGACAGCGCGTTCAGAGGTTTCACCCCCCACGTTGCAGAACAAAAGCGGATGAGCCGTTTATAGTCCCCCCATGTTTTCGGCTTGATTTCGCCCACAGTAAGCCGGTTCAGCACAATAGCTTCATATTTCAACATCCATTCATTAACAGTAACTGACATAAATCCTCCTGGTTAAATTGAGCTGCCTGCACGGCAGTAACAGAGGTTTATGCAACGAAGAATGTTGTTATTATATAATAATCAAGTAATTGCACCTCATGATTGTCGTAGCATACTTTGCTTTTTCCTATGTCCATATGTCACCATCAGATCTGCTCTATTTTGATGATCACTCAACACGTGAAGAAAACTTTTCGAGCCCCTCCCCCTCCAACCGAAAGTACTGTTTTTCCTCAATTAGAGCGGCGCCAAGGGACAAATAAAACGCCCCCGCTTTGGGATTGGATTTCTCCGCCGTCCAGTCGAGGCGTGAACAACCGTGTTTAATAGCAAAGTTTGCGATAAACCGAATCAACGATTTACCGACCCCCTGACCTCGCGCAATCTCTGATGTAAAAAGCTCTTTCATAAACGCCTGGCCGGAGCAAAGCGGCGCAGGGAACATCAATGTAAAAGTCGCAAACCCCACAAGCACCCCGTTTTTACGAGCGCCGACAACCGTCACGCCTGAGTAGGTGGAGAATACTTTGTCAGCAAGATAAGTACTCATATCGTCATAGCTGACAACGCCGTGACCAAAGTAATAATTCTCCATTTCGACAAAAAGACTGGCTAGTTCCGGCACATCTGCAACACCACATATCGCAATTTCCATCCGTGCATCACCCTCATTATTTATCGTTTTCCATCGTTCGAATTTGCCATAACGTCCGTGTTGTGAATATGAAATCTTCCAGCTATAAAAAAAGCAAGATAGAGGGCCGTTTTGAAAACGAAAAATATCCTACGTTAAGCCTGTTTCTTAAGCAGGGATGACAGACCCGTTTGAGCGAACTGCAGACATTGCTAACAGCATTCTGTGTGAATCAAAGGGAAGCAGGTCATGACCTCACTAAATAGGGTGACAAAAAGTCCTCTACTTCTTGTTTGCCAAGACCTAACGTGAAACTGACACCTGCATTCTTTAAAATATTGAGCCCTTCCCCCCTGTTTCTAGGGTGCGGATCTTCTAAAGCTACATAGACATGTCTTGGCTTCAACTCTGCAAGTGTTAATGCACAGGATGGGGTTCTTCCCTGGAAGGAGCAGGGTTCAAGCGTGACAATGATTTCACATTCCCGAATTGGAAACTTTAGTCTAGAAATTGCGTCTATCTCAGCGTGGTTATGGCCTGGGGATTGCGTGAACCCCTTCGAGACCACATCTCCTTTATGAACAATCACGCACCCCACCGGTGGATTAGGCCAGCATTCCGGTAATGCTTGGCGGGAGTGCTCAAGCGCCAACAACATGAATTTCAGTTCTTCACTCATCCACTTTCCGTCTTATTTTGTAAGTCATTTACTGTCTGTTGTAAGGATTTTGATATTAATGTCCACCAATAGCCTACTAGCGTATAAGCATCCGTACCTGCTTTCCGTGGTAGTTAACATACCCTTGAAACTCGAAACCAAAACGCTCAGCGAGATAATTTGAGCGTTTATTTTCTTCGTCAATGATACAGCACACTGAAGAGGAAAATGTCTTATCGGCCCAAAGTAAAATTGCTGTCAGTGCTTCTGACGCATAACCCTTTCCCCTGACTTCGGGAATCAACGTCCATCCAGCTTCAGGGTATTTTAACGCAGGGGTGATATCGCGATGGGCATCTTGAAAACCAAATGCACCAATGTATCGATTTGTTGTTTTTTCAATAACTGCCCAGTAGCCATAACTTAATGCATGCCAGTGCCCGATATAGCGTAGTAAGCGTGACCAAACGATTTCTGCCGTGGGATTCTCACCGCCATTAATTTTGGCCATCTCAGGAATAGCCCAGCTGGCCATAAGCTCTGGAAAATCGCCGAGCGCAAATTGTCTTAATATCAGTCGGGCTGTTTCAAGTTGAGGCGCTTGCTGAGTAGTCATCACTTCCCCCAATCATAGCTATTCATTGCAGATGATATACCACCATGCATGGTTCATCTCTCCCGAGCAACTACAACAATTTCCGCTTCACGCCCTGAGACATTCACAACAGCCAATGTCCGCTGTGAGCGAACAGCAGACAAACACGTGACGCTGAAGGTCCGCTGTGAGCGAAAAGCAGAGGTTTTGCATAAATTAGTTTTCTGAATAGCCGCACTAATTGGCCATTCACTTTCAAAATTAACAGATATCAAAACGCATTAAAGCAATGTATATATAGACAGTGTTCTTAGTAATGGGGCAATCGCTATATGAGTCGTGACAGATATAATCTATCCATAGCAGTATTTGTCTTGCTTCTAAAAGGGGATGAACTCTGCATGCTCCGAAGGTCTAATACGGGCTGGATGGATGGTTGCTTTAGCTTACCAGCCGGTGGGCTAGAAAAAGGCGAAACACTCTCTACCGCTGCCGCCAGAGAGCTAAAAGAAGAGACAGGGGTGGATGCAATTCCTTCAGAATTGGCCCTTGTGCATACCATGCATGTGTGGACGGAAAACCGTTCATGGATAGGACATTATTTTATCTGCCGAGAATGGAGTGGTATACCTTTCCTTGCAGAACCTGACAAGCATGCCGAAGTAAGCTGGAAGAACATGTCGGATCTGCCAGAAGAAACAATACCCTATGTAAGGCAGGCTATTGAAGCCATTAATGCTGATGAGTGTTACTCAGAGTACGGCTGGGACACTGGTAGGTAACCTCTGCTTCATAGCAATGTTTCCGCTCCTCGTCAGTATGCATATGCAAAAGGGGGGCTATGAGCGAGGAGCCGACGTTGGCGAAGAAAAGAATGTTCAAGCCCAGCAATCATGCTAATCGCCGTAAAAAACCACTTTCGCGACTTTATTCCTCGGTTCTGGCACCTTACTCACATCTCAGAGAGCTATCTTCATAATGTTGTAATGGTGAAGTTCATGAGGCTGATTCTTTTGTTACAGGTCCCATTTATTCCCTTCCACAGATAGCCTGAATTCAATAGGTTCTCCGCAAATGTGTACAGTTGGAGCACCAGGTTCATTCCATCGAAATAGATTAAGATGCCAGCCGCCCGGTATTAATCTTGAGCAATCAATAAGGCCATCAGCACCGTATCTACGAGCAAGGTCAGAGTTTTTCCATGATGGAGGTTCACGATTTTCCTGTAGTGCAGGTATCCATGGTTTTTTTGAAAGCTCTGGATCAATCCCCAACACACTACTAGCTAGTTCATCATTCTGATCCAAGACAAACGCTTCGTTGATATAAAGTGGAACAACTACGCGTCGAATTCCGTCAGCCCGCATATACCCGGACACAGCCCTTATTGACCATTCTTTTTCCGGACTCATGTAGAGTATAGGCTGTCCAGGGCGATGATACCGTCCGCTACTTTCTGGTTCTGGCAGATCAAGGACATGAGCCAGTTTTTCTATGCGTACAGTGCGAAAAAAATATCCACTCATTCTTCTTAAAAATTTCTTGTCGGCCTGATTCATATGACCTCGCAGAATTAACAAATGTGCCTTATACGAAGAAGGTAAGCAGTCCGATAGTACATATCCAATGTTACAAAATGTCCGCTTGTGGCATAAGCCGCCAGGCCCAAGTGACATGCCGTCTGCTGCGAGCGAGAAGCGGAAGTACAAAACTTTTCTCACCACTGAGCGGGATTACTAATATTGCCGTGTGTTAATCGACGAGGGGTTGGTCACATAGCCCTGCAGGCATCGCCATCTAAATACATGTAACCACCATTTTCTCTGCTGATCGCAGAGATGGACATCATGGTGAAACCGCTTAAGATGCTACCTCTTTGAACCTAAGAGAACTTTTCCCCTATGAGTAGTTTCAGAATAAATTCAATGGTAAGAGAGCATGAAAGAAGATTGGATGAGATAAAATCTTCTGTTGGTGTCATCTGTGCAGAATGCAATCAAAAATCATACTATTTCAACACTAAAAATCGTGATTTCTATGAGGAAAAAGTTTGCCTGATCTGTTCTAAAGCAAAACTGAGCGGTATCCTTCTCGAGGATTTTTTGTTCACTTTGACGAGAAAACTCAGAAACCACTACGAATTAACGAAAGTTAATTTTCCGAATACGTTATCAATAAAGGACGTATTGAAACGATTTACATACGATAATGAAAATGTACTCGATAAGCTTTCAATTTTGCTCTGCCAGGCAAATAACGCTTTTTTTCAACTTGACGGAAGGTACAGAAGTACCGTTGATGAAGCTTTCATCGAAAAATGCAAAAATGATGCTATCAAAAAATGGAATGAGGTTGCTAATGATCTTAAGCATGTGCGGCGTTTTACGCATACTGAAGCCTCTAGATTTTATGAGAGTCTGATTGGATCTTGCGTGTATAGAATGGAAAAAGGCGAAATATTCAATTCTACATTAACAAGTATTGGTGAAGGGCATACATTTTTTCGCGCTCGTTTAGTAAAAGATGAATTTCACAGAAGCTCAATTACGTCAGTTCCAGAGAAAGAACTTTCGGCGCCGCCAAATTATTTCGCAACTAATAGCCGAATGAGTCCTCCAGGAATTTCATTCATGTATACTGCTGGTGATCATGAGACAGCCATCGCAGAGCTTCGCCCCTATGTTAATGATATTATTGCAGTTGGCATTTTTACGAATACTAGGGAACTGAAATTTTTTGATTTCACCCTTCTAGATGACATGCGATACATTGACGCCAACATCCTCGAAAATCCCCAAAAAGATCAGTATTTTCAAAACAGATATATCCTGCGGGAGCTCCATGAACTGATTTCAAAACCATTTAGAGCGACCGATACCAGCTATATCGAGACACAAATGTTTGCGGAAACTATTCGTAACTACGGAAAAGGGATATTTGACGGAATCATCTTCGGTTCATCGCAGCGAGATGGAGGTTTGAATTATGTGATTTTTGGTGAGTCTTCAAACGATCAATATATTAGCTCCTCAGCCAACAATTACCATGTTGCATTTGACAGCAATAAAAAAGTGACCTTTTACCAAGTAACTAAGCTGGACGCAACATCAAAAGAAATTGGTTAAGCCTCTGAAACCCTCTGGGCGAGCACCTATCCCACTCAGGAATATCTTTAACATTTTATTGATTGAAGTGGCACACTGATTTTGGGGATCTGTACAGAAGCGATATGCTCACGGCAGAGCATTACAGGTATTCCCCAATGAAAGAAGAAATTCGTCGAAGGGTTCAAACGCGAAGTTACTCAACTATCAGCCATGGTTCTGCGTATCTCAACCATGGCAACACAGAAAGGTTTAATGAATCTTTTTGGTTACCCATTTTGTCGTTATATTTAGATGAGTTCAAAACTCAAACTTCTGCTTTTGGCACGAAGCAGCCCAATGCAAAGATCAAGGGCAGCTATGAGCGAAGATCTGACGTTTAGAGCGGCATAGTTCACATGGTTAATGCTGTCCGTAGCAACAGGTCAAATAGGCAATCAGCGAGTCCTGGCTCTCATACCAATAACTTGCTCATCTGCATCAAAATAAATCAGGTAATCAAGAAACGGCAAATATCCCGAATTGATATAGGGTGGTTCCTGTGGGTTTTTTAGCTGTCTAAGAGAAACTAGATTGGGATTGTAACGTAACGGTTCTTGTGACTTTTTAGCTTGGTTTTTAGCAGATGTAAATGTCAGTGCCACTTTCTGGCCTGCATTCAGACTATCGGTGAACTCCAGTGTCATCAGCATGTTCGCACGCAACACTTGATTTTTAATATCATGCAAGTAAACGAAAACATGAGGATCCCCAGTGTCCAGCACCGTCGGAAGACACATTGACTGCGTAGCACCACTACTATCGAGGCAGGCAGCAAGGGAGCCATTTTTGTCGACAGTTATCCGTGTAAAGTTACTTAACTCTGTCGGTGACGCATCAAGGATTAGCGCGCCTAGCTCTCCATCTCTGCGCGGCAGCTGCACCACCCAAAGCTTAAAGCCTGCTGCTCTCAAAGGGTTAGGGACTGCCCGATCACGGGCAAAGAGCCTGATACCCATGATGGCGCCAAATTCCTGATTACTGCGGCCATCAATACCCTGTGCAAAAGGCGTTGACGCATCTAGCCTTGCTACAGCGCAGCCCGGTACTTGGGAGGTACAGCGTAATTCATCAACGACCTGAACCGGGACGGTACCCAATGGATGCCCGCCTGCGGCAATGTTCTCGTTTGATACACTGCCGTGCAGTTCGTTGCCACTTTCAAAGTGGTAGATAATAGGGCGGCCATTCTTAGCCCTGTTTGGCACAACAGCAGAAATCGCCCGCAATCCAATAGAACCGGTATCAAGAATGGCATTGGTTTCCGGACCATTACCAATCCGCAACCTTACATAATAAAAACGATTCCCTGCCACCACCCTGGTCATTATAGGGATGGACAATCGGGACGCCAGCTCATTAACCTTAGCATTTTCGGAGTACTCAGAAGCTATTCCGACTTTGTTATTACAGGCGCTGACGCAACACGATAAGATTGCTACGAAAGACAGTTTTTTCAGCAATTTTAGCATCGCATTTGTTCTCCGGGGCTCAATTATAGGTAATGGAACGGCGCTCTTTTTATGCTGTCACGTATTGTCACAAAGCTTCAAATACACCAATTTAGCATGTATTTATTGCAGACTGTCGTGGGGATGCTAGGAAAACTAGGCTTTACGCATGGCTACATGCCTGGGTATTTGTATGGCAGAAAACTTCCAAAAGTGGATTGAACGATTATGCGGGATTCTTACAGAAGCTTTTCATAATTTCTTGCCATGCCGCAGACGTAAAAAATTCCTCTTGCAAGCTGAAGATTTAATTATATAACAGGACTATTGCCATTATTGAGGAGTGTCCTGTGGGGTTAAAAACTGAACGTCTGCATTTGCACCCGGTAAGAGAACAAGATCTCGAAGATTTATTCCGGATTTACGGCGATCCAGCTACAAATACCTTCAATCCGGCAGGACCTTATCCTGACATCGGTCACGCTAAAAATGTTCTGATGAGATGGTTACAGCACTGGAGTCAGCACGAATTCGGTTGCTGGGCAATTACTGAAAAGGATGCTCCTGAAAGGATAATAGGTTTTGGTGGTATCAGTATCCGAAACTATGGAGGAATAGTTGTGAATAATCTGGGCTATCGGTTTGCAACAGAAGCCTGGGGGAAGGGATATGCAACAGAGTTTGCCCGCTTTTCAGTGGAACATTGCTTCAATAATCTCGATCTCCAGGAAATCTCAGCAACTGTCAGAGCAGATCATCAGGCTTCACAAAATGTCCTCGAAAAATCAGGTCTCCGATTCATTAGGGAAATTCATGATGTCGAAAATGCCGCTCCAAGTCTGCTTTTTTCTCTCACCAAACAAGAATGGCTAAAGGCATAGCGCCATATGATTTATCAACAGCGCTCTTGCAACCCAGTGGTAGTTTTATATTCCTGCGTGGCTTATCCGTTTTGACTAATAACTTGCTACCGCCTTCACTATCGGGGATCGGGGGCTCATCTTATCACCTGTGGTTTGAGTTCCCTCACTTCCGCTTCACGCCCTGAGACATTCGACAAGTTTTTTACGGCATCAGTAAGGGCGATTTTCGCTCTTCCAGTGCCAGCAAATATTTCGCTTCGTCATAGCGGGTTCTGGTCTTCCAGCAGCGGTAAATGATCCTTAGCCATTTGAATGCCAGAGCCCGGATCGCGGATTGATGAGATTTTCCCTTTTCTCGCTGCCCCTGATAATACAATTTGGCCCAGTATGATGAGTTAACCGTCTTGGCAGCCCATTCAACAAAGGTCTGCCTGACGAACTTCGCACATTGCCATCGCCAGTGAACCCAGGATTTCTGGCCACTTCGTTCTGTCACCGGTGCAATACCTGCGTAGTTTTGAATTTCTTCAGCGCTGTTAAACCGGTCTCGGTTATCACCAAGTGCAGCAAGCATACGTGGGCCCATACACGGCCCCATGCCCGGAAGTGATTTGAACAGCCCCGCATCTGGCAATGTGTCAAACAGCGTTTCGATTCGTTCGTCATAGGTTTTGATGATTTCACTCACGACTTTAATTTGTGTCGCCAGTGCTGTTGCCATCAAAGCATTAGCCTCTATAACACTCGGGTCTGTCGTCAATGGGATCGCGTTATCAATACTCGCAACACGTTGCTCGGTAAGGGCTATTGCGCGGCCACCTTTGGCATTCAGAAAGTTGCGGATCGTGTCGCGCCTGGCGCGTTTCAGTTGTTGCAGACTGGGCCACCGCATAATCAGTTCACACAACAGTAAGCTACCCCTATGTGAGAACCACTCCAGGGGCTGAGGGTAATACTGTTTAAGCGTGTTGATTATCCGGTTCACAAAGCGGCGTTTATCTTCAACCAACTGACGACGCTGCTCAACCAGTTGCTGGAGTAACCGGATATCCGCATTGTCGGGTTCAATGGCTTTTATCTTTTGGGGATAACGCAGCATTAACTCTAATGCCAGCTCGGCATCCTGCGGGTCATCTTTAGCGCCGCTGGGCGAGAAGGCTTGCCGGTAACGAGCCAGGGACAAAGCGTGGACAGGGAAAACAGTGATAAACGGATATTTCTGAAGAGCATACACCACGGGGCCCTTCTTCAGCTCAAGGGCGATAGCTATTTTGCCTTTCACCTGTTTGTGCAACGCGTTGAGCCAGGCATCAAGCGCTTCTGCTGTATGTTCAATCACATGGAATGTGCGTTCGCCGTTTTTAAACTGAACGCAAACATCATGCTTTTTATCCGCCCAGTCCAGACCAACATGAGCAGCAAACTGATCTATCGCAGTCATAACCAACTCCTTTTAACCGGGGATTGGTATGCATTCCACGCTCTTCGAAAGAAATATAGTCAGCAGTTTGTCTGCATGCCCTGAGTATTCGTTAGCGAACGTGGAGCACTTACTGGCTCGAAAGCAAAGCGGCAATCATCAAACCACATGATTCTGGCACAATATTCGTAACCAGTAAGCGCATACCCTGAATCACTTAAAAGTGTAACTCTCAGGGTTCGAATGACTATATCTGGCACAGAGCAGCCCGACGCGGACGGACTGTCCGCTGTGAGCGAGGCGCTGACCCCGGCTTATTAAAACGAATGTCTGCGCTTCCACTCATTTACAACATCACCCAAAGTTTTTGGATCATCATTACGTATCCACATCATAAATTCACGATCGAATCGAA
>NZ_JAHXYO010000035.1:0-27586 GCF_019969905.1 Rahnella sp. GSA61A
CAAACTCTTCAATTAAAAGTTCGATTTGCTTCAACAAGTGAAGCGGTGCTCAGAGATTACTTCGTAATAATTCAACTAAATGAATTACTGCTTGGTCACTCTAAGACTTGATATTTTTTGCCACCGAGGTGGCTGATATCGTCTTGTGAGTGCCCACACAGATTGTCTGATAAATTGTTAAAGAGCAGTGAGTTACGCGCTTTCGCTTGCTAACTCGAGGTGGCGTATATTACGCTTTCCTCATTCAGTGTCAACCGTTTATTTTATCCGGTTGCCGCTGCTTTTAATCTTTCCGACCCGGTCACTTCGTCATGTTGTTCACGTTGTTCCCTGTCGATGGAGCGGCATTATAGGGAGTTCTCAGCAGGCCGCAAGGGCTAATTTTAAGAAAAAACACCGTTTGCTGCATTACACAGCAAACCCACTGCTTATACCGTGTTTTGCACAGATTTATCCACAGAGGCGCAGGAATCTCAAATTTTGCGAGCGTCGCGCAATCGTTTTCGCTACAATTTCGCGCGTCAGTTTTCACTGCCCTTTAGGGGTAATAAATGAAAAGTCAGTCGCCGAAGGGAAGTTATCCAAGCTCAATCCCGCGTTTTTCTGCAAATTGCTCTATATAAAGAGAAGAAAAGCGTCATTGAATTCAGATAACGCTCTTTACTGCGACTCCAAAGCCAAGGATATAACCACCATGCAACAATCTCGTCCAATCCGCCGTGCCCTGCTCAGTGTTTCTGACAAAGCCGGTATCGTAGAATTCGCCCAGGCTCTGTCTTCGCGTGGCGTTGAATTACTTTCCACTGGCGGCACCGCCAGCCTGTTGGCGAAAGCCGGCCTGCCAGTCACTGAAGTCTCTGACTACACCGGCTTCCCGGAAATGATGGATGGACGCGTCAAAACCCTGCACCCGAAAGTTCACGGTGGCATCCTCGGTCGTCGCGGGAAAGATGATGAAATCATGGCACAACATTCCATTGCGCCAATCGACATGGTGGTCGTTAACCTTTATCCGTTCGCACAAACCGTCGCACGTCCAGATTGTTCACTGGAAGATGCGGTAGAAAACATTGATATCGGCGGCCCTACCATGGTTCGCTCGGCAGCGAAGAACCATAAAGATGTGGCGATCGTAGTAAAGAGCAGCGATTACGCTTCTATTATTGAAGAGATGGATGCCAACAACAGCTCGCTGACGCTGGCGACCCGTTTCAACCTGGCGATTAAAGCCTTTGAACACACCGCCTCTTACGACGGCATGATTGCTAACTACTTTGGCACGATGGTTCCGGCTTACCACGGTGATACTGAATCGGCTTCCGGCCAGTTCCCGCGCACACTGAATCTCAGCTATATAAAGAAACAAGATATGCGTTATGGCGAGAACAGCCATCAGAACGCTGCCTTCTATATAGAAGAGAACGTCAGCGAAGCTTCGGTTGCCACTTCTACCCAGCTGCAGGGCAAAGCACTTTCCTATAACAACATTGCGGATACCGATGCGGCTCTGGAATGTGTGAAAGAGTTTGCTGAACCGGCCTGCGTCATTGTCAAACACGCCAACCCTTGCGGCGTTGCTATCGGCGACAGCATACTGGCAGCTTATGAACGCGCCTATCAGACTGACCCGACCTCAGCTTTCGGCGGCATTATCGCCTTCAACCGTGAACTGGATGCTGAAACGGCAAAAGCGATCATCAGCCGTCAGTTTGTGGAAGTGATCATCGCACCATCGGTAAGTGCCGAGGCACTGACACTCACCGCCGCGAAACAAAACGTTCGTGTACTGACCTGCGGACAATGGGAAGGTCGCCAGAAAGCGCTCGACTTCAAACGTGTTAACGGCGGCCTGCTGGTTCAGGATCGCGATTTGGGTATGGTTGATACCGCTGATCTGCGTGTGGTATCCGAGCGCCAGCCGACAGAGCAGGAACTGACAGATGCCCTGTTCTGCTGGAAAGTCGCAAAATTCGTCAAATCCAACGCCATTGTGTATGCCCGAGACAAAATGACCATCGGTATCGGCGCAGGCCAGATGAGCCGCGTTTACTCCGCTAAAATTGCCGGTATTAAAGCCGCTGACGAAGGCCTGGAAGTAGCCGGTTCCGTAATGGCTTCTGATGCCTTCTTCCCGTTCCGCGACGGTATCGACGCTGCGGCAGCGGTAGGTATTACCTGTGTTATCCAGCCAGGCGGTTCTATCCGTGACGATGAAGTGATCGCCGCGGCTAACGAACACGGCATTGCAATGCTGTTCACCGACATGCGCCATTTCCGTCATTAATTTTCTTTTAGCGGGTGCGATGCGCCCGCTCACCCGGAGTCTTCGAATGAATATTTTAATTATCGGTAACGGCGGGCGTGAACATGCACTGGCATGGAAGGCATCGCAGTCACCTTTGGCTGATAAAGTCTTTGTTGCACCAGGCAACGCCGGTACCGCGCTGGAACCGTTACTGGAAAACGTTGATATCGCCGCAACGGATATCGCCGGTTTGGTGGCTTTCGCTAAAAGTAATGACATCGGGCTGACGATTGTCGGCCCTGAAGCGCCGCTGGTGATTGGCGTGGTTGATGCTTTCCGTGCAGCCGGTCTGAAAATTTTTGGCCCGACGCAGGAAGCCGCGCAACTGGAAGGTTCTAAAGCCTTCACTAAGGATTTTCTGGCTCGCCATAACATCCCAAGTGCCGATTATCAGAACTTCACCGAAATCGAACCCGCCCTGGCTTATCTGCGCAGCAAAGGCGCACCGATAGTCATCAAAGCCGATGGTCTGGCAGCAGGTAAAGGCGTCATTGTTGCGATGACGTTGAAAGAAGCGGAAGACGCCGTTCACGACATGCTGGCGGGAAATGCTTTCGGTGATGCAGGTCATCGCATTGTTATCGAGGAATTCCTCGATGGCGAAGAAGCCAGTTTCATCGTCATGGTCGACGGCAGCAATGTGTTACCGATGGCGACCAGTCAGGATCACAAACGCGTGGGTGACGGCGACAGCGGTCCGAACACGGGCGGCATGGGAGCCTATTCTCCGGCGCCGGTCGTAACCGATGAAATCCATCAACGCGTGATGGATCAGGTCATCTGGCCGACTGTTCGCGGTATGGCGGCGGAAAATAACACTTATACCGGTTTCCTGTATGCCGGTCTGATGATTTCAGCCGACGGCCAGCCGAAAGTGATCGAGTTCAACTGCCGTTTCGGCGATCCGGAAACTCAGCCGATCATGTTACGTCTGCGTTCTGATCTTGTGGATTTATGCCTGGCCGGTGCTGAAGGTCGTCTGGGTGATAAAACATCTGAGTGGGATCCGCGCCCGTCTCTGGGTGTCGTGCTCGCAGCCGGTGGCTATCCTGCTGATTATAAAACCGGAGACGTTATTCATGGCCTGCCGCTGGAAGAAGTGCCGGATGGTAAAGTCTTCCACGCCGGGACCCGTTTGCAGGATGAACGTGTGGTCACTAATGGCGGTCGCGTGTTATGTGTGACGGCATTGGGTAAAACGGTGGAAGCAGCCCAGGCACGCGCTTATGATTTAGCGAAAGACATTCATTGGGAAGGTAGTTTCTGCCGCAAAGACATCGGTTATCGCGCCATCGACCGCGAACGTAATCAGTAATTACATCTCACCCGACGATCAAAAAAGGCACGCTTCGGCGTAATGCCGGTCACTTAAGGAAATGAGGCCCGTGAATTTGGGCCTTCGATGAAGAAAAATAGCGCTATAAGCCTGATTCCTTCATTATCCTTTGAAGCACAAAAATGAATTTGTATTCATAAAAATGCTTAAGTGACCGGCATTACGCTTCGGCGTGCCTTTTCAATAGTGAAAACGGGATCAGAGATCAGACTCTTTTGGTTCCCATTTACAGAAATCTTCATTGGCGACCAGCAACAGTTCGTTGCCTTGCGGAGCCGTCAGCCAGGCTAAGCCCAGATTATCATTACTTCGGCTGGCCCGTTTCGCCAGCCAGACCTGTGAACGGACGGTCAGTGCCGGCGTCACCTGCTCGCCTGCGCAGGTCGTTATTAACCCTTTGCGCCAGCGTGCCTGGACCAGCCGGACATTCCCTGCCCGCAGCGCATTGCTCAGATCGAGGGTTTTTGACGCTTCATATTTATAGCGTTCGATTTCGTCTGACGATAACTTCTCGCGGCGCTCAGGGAGTTGTCGCTGCATAAAGCTAACGTTGCCACCCTCGTCAAAACGCAGCATGACACCCAAATCAGTTTTAGTCGCATGGGTTTCTTTAATCAGGTGCAATTGCCCCTGCTGGAATTCGTATCGGGTAATAATTGTATCGCCGCCGTAATAGGGGCTATAGACGTTGAGAATGGTTTGAGGCTCGTGCTGTGCGCTGTCTTCGCGCCAGAGCCGGTTGATACCTTGATCAGCGACATAGCCGCTGGCAAAGAATAACTCAGGGCCTTTTTTAGAACTGCAACCCACCAGACCGAGCACCAGTAAACCTGCTACCAGTCCGGGGGTGATAAACTGAAGGGCCTTAAAGGCCCCCCCGCTTATTCTTTTCACTGCAAGCAATTACTTAACAGCGTCTTTCAGAGCTTTACCAGAAACGAACGCAGGCACGTTTGCAGCTGCGATTTTGATTTCTTTACCAGTCTGTGGGTTACGACCAGTACGCTCGTTACGATGATTTACCTTGAAAGTCCCGAAACCAACTAATTGTACAGCATCACCTTCTTTCAGAGACTCGGTAATAGCAGACAGGGTAGATTCAAGAGCAACTTTGGCCTGTGCTTTGGAAAGATCAGCTTTGTCCGCAATTACATCAATCAGTTGAGTCTTGTTCATAAGTTATCCTTTACAGTGTGTTTATCGTTTGCAAAGCATCAAGTGCGACGGATATGCCGATTGACAGCACCCTCCTGCATACACGCACCGATAGCCACTTTTTTTACGCCCCCCAAATGTAGACCAGACAGGGTGCGGATGTGAAGCCTTAAGGCACGACAAATCAGGCGTTAAATCACGTTTTCTTGCCTTATTGCGCTAAATTTATGCCAATGTTACTGACAGCAGCTTCACGCAGGTCAGAACGTAACCCTTTTATTAATTCCAGGTCACGCTCCTCACAGTCAGCCAACAGGCGAAAAATCTCCCATTGGATGTCCCATTCTTCTTCAACGGCAGGAATGACTTTGAGTTCTTCATCGGTCATTTCTTTCCCGGCCTGAGTCATTTCCAGCATCGCGACAGTACGAATTGACGTCTCACTGACGGCAACCGCGTGAGACAGCGTTTCGCCACTCAGACGCGAATGAATCAGTTCGCCTAATGCAATACACGCATCAATGGCCGGATAAACCCCATAGATGTCGTAATCATCAGAAGAAGGCACCGCTTCCTCCAGTTTTTCGAGCTGTGAGTCAAAATTGACCTTGGCGTCTTTTACCACCAGCGTTTCCCAAATTAAATCCAGGATGCGGCGGTAAAGCTGTGGTTCGCCAAACCCGGTTTCCAGGCAAAATGCCTGATAGTTCGGATACATGCGTTCACACAAGCTCGCCATAAACGTCACGTGTTGCCAGCTTTCCAGCTTTTCGAGACGTAAATGAATTGGATTACGTAACATGAGTTGATCTCGTTAACTTTTCTGCGCGGGAGTTTACCTGAAATAAATCAATATCCCTATTCCTTGATTCCTAAAGATCATCACTCAACCGTTGCCAGCGTTGAAACGCCGCCCGGTTTGATGCCACGGCATCCGCCCAACGGGTAGGCTCCGGCAGACGATATTGCCTTATGCACTGTTCGACCCAATAAAACGATGAATCCATGCTGATACGATTACCGGGTGAGATGAATAATGGATTACAGCGTAGCTTGCTGCGCCACACCCAGCCAATCTGTTCATCCCCTTCGTACAGCGCCTGGCGGCTGTGTAGTTCATCGCCTAATGGCAGGAACTGACCGCATAGACGACTTTTCGCCACACCAATCGTCGGCACGTCGATCATCAGACCAAAGTGACTGGCAACGCCGAGACGGCGCGGATGCGCGATCCCTTGCCCGTCGACAAAAACCAAATCAGGCTGCAATGAGAGTTGCTGCCAGGCTTGCAGCAGTGCGGGAAGTTCGCGGAAGGAAAGGAAACCGGGAATGTATGGCATAACAGTGGGAATGCGGGCAATCTGATATTCCACAAGTTCCAGCGTTGGGTAGCGTAAAACAGCCACCGCCGCACGTGTCACCTCACCGCCCTGTTCGAAACCGACATCCACTCCCGCGATCAACGCGGGAGTGATAAATCCTGGCGGATCCTGCAGTTCGATCTGATCTGCGAGAATCCTTTGTTCTTCACGTAAAGCACGGGTATCGATCATACCGGGATTTCACTCGTGATATTGCCGGGACAGGCTATGCACCGCTTCCACAAAGGCACCCGCATTTTCCGGCGGGACATCCTGATGAATGCCGTGGCCCAGATTGAACACATGACCATTGCCTTTGCCGAAACCGGCCAGAATGGTCTCCACTTCCTGTTCTATACGCACTGGCGAGGCATACAACATTGAAGGATCCATGTTGCCCTGAATCGCGACTTTGTCACCCACACGACGGCGTGCATCGGCAATATCGGTGGTCCAGTCCAGACCCAGCGCATCGCACCCCGTTGCGGCCATCGCTTCCAGCCACTGACCACCGCCTTTGGTAAACAGAGTCACCGGCACACGACGTCCTTCGTTTTCACGGATCAGACCATCAACAATTTTGTGCATATAGTTCAGGGAGAATTCGCGGTAATCGCGAGGAGTCAACACGCCGCCCCAGGTGTCAAAAATCATCACAGACTGGGCGCCAGCTTTGATCTGTGCATTAAGGTAAAGAATGACGCTGTCTGCCACTTTATCGAGTAACAGATGCATAGTCGCCGGATCGGCGTACATCATCTTTTTGATTTTGGTGAAGGCTTTACTGCTGCCCCCTTCTACCATATACGTCGCCAGCGTCCACGGGCTGCCGGAGAAACCGATAAGCGGTACTTCACCTTGCAGGTTTTTACGGATGGTACGCACGGCATTCATGACATACCCGAGTTCCATTTCAGGATCCGGAACCGGCAGTTTTTCGACATCGGCACGATTCGTCAGTGGTGAAGAAAAACGCGGGCCTTCACCGGCTTCAAAATAGAGCCCCAGCCCCATCGCATCAGGAATGGTCAGGATGTCAGAGAACAGGATCGCCGCATCCAGCGGATAGCGACGAAGCGGCTGCAAAGTCACTTCACAGGCCAGCTCGGCATTCTTGCACAGCGACATAAAATCACCGGCTTCAGCGCGGGTTGCTTTGTACTCCGGCAAATAACGACCAGCCTGACGCATCATCCAGACCGGTGTAATGTCCACTGGCTGACGTAACAAAGCACGCAGGTAACGGTCGTTTTTCAACTCATTCATTCTTGCTCTTTCCTTCAGTATTCGGGCCGCCCGACAATCATCTGACAGCATTCTATCACGTAAAATCGCCTCTACTCTTCGTGTTCGGCACGACAAAGGGCAACGGTGTCTTCAATCAGGCGGCGCGCAATCGTCCCGGGCGGTGGCAACTGCGGCAATGCATCAAAGCGATACCAGTTCGCGTTAAGCAACTCTTTCGGGTCATGCTGTATGTCGCCACTGTCGTAATCCGCCATAAATGCCATCATCAGCGAATTGGGGAACGGCCAGGGCTGGGAACTGATGTAACGGACATTTTTCACCCGGATGTTACTTTCTTCCATCACTTCACGTGCCACAGTTTCTTCCAGCGTTTCTCCGACTTCCACGAAACCCGCCAGAACCGTGTGAATACCATTACGATGACGGACATGCTGCGCAAGCAAAATCTCATCTCCCTTACGGATAGCCACAATGATGCAGGGCGCAATCTGCGGATAATAGCGTTCGCGACAGTGCCCGCAGAGTGCAGCCCACTCGGTTTTGCTGACGTGCATTTCATGTCCGCAGTAACCGCAAAACTTGTGAGAACGGTAAAACTCTGACAACTGCACACCACGCCCGACCAACTGGAATAATCCGCGATCTTGATCCAGCAACTGACGGGCAGAAACCATATGGTTTGGCATCGTCTGACGAACCAGCCAGACAGGTTCGCCCTGCCATTCGCCGATCTGCCGCGCTGTTTTACCGGTCAGAGAAAATTGTGCGGCGCTGCCAAACGGCAGTTCACCCTCAGGCAGCCATAGCTTGCCTTCCTGGCTGATGATCCACCAACCGTTGTGTTGCTCAGTAATCTGTAATTCCATAATTGTTGTTGCATAACCTCGTCGGGACTGACAATCTGAGTAAGATATTTACATATTAGTAACTTTTGGTTACTTTTTTTGTCGCTCACGGAGTCAACCATGCTAAATCGTCTGGAAAGACTGACCCAACGCGTTGGTGGCAGTAATGAGTTAGTGGATCAATGGCTGCACGCACGCAAAGAACTGCTGGTTTCGTACTGCACTTTCGTCGGTCTGAAACCCAATAAAGAAAAACATACACCTTTGAATGAAAAGGCGCTGGACAGTTTTTGCCATCATCTGGTCGACTATCTTTCTGCCGGGCATTTTCATCTCTATCCACGCATCATTGAAGAAGTCGATGGCGCAGGCAGCCCGAAAAAAGTACAGGCGGCAAAAATCTACCCTGCTCTGGAGCTGAATACTGAAGCTATCATGGCTTTCCATGACAGTTACACAGAAACTGATATTGACGATGACAATGCTTTCGCCTTTCACTATGCATTATCGGATATCGGTGAGGCATTAGATGCCCGTTTTCAACTGGAAGATCAATTAATTATCATGGCTTTTGAGCCAGCCCCGGAGAGTGTGCCACCTTCGGAAAATGAACCTGATCTCGCCAGACCGGCTTAACACGTTGCCACAATAAAACCCTGCTCAGGGTTATGGTTTTACTTGTAGTTTAAAAAAACGCCTCCTATATTGAGGCTTCTTGTCGGAGTGCCTAGCGCATAATTTTCTGTTGAGAATTACGCCAGGCTGAGACCGTTAATTCGGGATCCGCGGAACCTGATCGGGTTAGTACCCGCGAAGGGAACAAGAGTAATGTTATGCGTTCAGCGCAATCAGGCATCTGCCTGCATAAGGCCGCCCGTGCTGCACCGCCCATTTTTACTCCTGCCGTAAACCTCCTGACAAGCAATTTTCCATCACGTTTTTTTGCGAGGAATTTGCTATGTCGAGTACCCAAAAACCCGTTATTTCTGAAAAGAAACCGTCAAATCGCCGTGAACAACGCGCGCAGGCACAATCGTTTATCGACAGCTTGCAGGGCGAAGCTTTCCCCAACTCCCGGCGTATTTATCTTGAAGCTGACCGCGAAGATATCCGCGTGCCGATGCGTGAAATCCAGCTCAGCCCGACGCTGGTCGGCGGCGGCAAAGACAATCCGCAGTTCGAAGAAAACGAAGCAATTCCTGTTTACGACACCGCCGGACCTTACGGTGATCCGGCGGCAGTTATCGACGTGCATACCGGTCTGGGAAAATTACGCGCCCGCTGGATAAACGAGCGTGCGGACACGCAGGAACTTTCACAGGTCAGTTCCGGTTTTACTCAGCAGCGGCTGGCGGATGACGGGCTGGACCACCTCCGCTTCGAACACCTGCCGCGCCCGCGCAAAGCCATTGCGGGTAAAAATGTCACGCAACTGCATTACGCCCGCAAAGGCATCATCACACCTGAGATGGAATTTATCGCCATTCGCGAAAATATGGGGCGTGAACGGATCCGCGGCGAGGTTCTGCGCCAGCAACATCCCGGCGAAAGCTTTGGCGCGCATCTGCCCGCCAGTATCACTGCAGAGTTTGTGCGACAGGAAGTGGCAGCCGGGCGCGCGATTATTCCCGCCAACATTAACCACCCTGAATCAGAGCCGATGATCATCGGGCGTAATTTCCTGGTGAAAGTGAACGCTAATATCGGCAACTCGGCGGTGACATCTTCCATCGAAGAAGAAGTGGAGAAACTGGTGTGGTCGACACGCTGGGGCGCGGACACCGTAATGGATCTCTCCACCGGACGTTATATACATGAAACCCGTGAATGGATCCTGCGTAACAGTCCGGTACCGATCGGCACCGTGCCGATTTATCAGGCCCTGGAAAAAGTGAACGGTGTGGCCGAAGATCTGAACTGGGAAATATTCCGCGATACATTGCTTGAACAGGCCGAGCAAGGCGTCGATTACTTCACCATTCACGCCGGTGTGTTGCTGCGTTATGTGCCGATGACCGCCAAACGCCTGACCGGGATCGTGTCGCGCGGCGGTTCGATCATGGCGAAATGGTGTCTGTCACATCATCGCGAAAGCTTCCTGTTTGAGCATTTCCGCAAGATCTGTGAAATCTGCGCCGCCTATGATGTCTCGCTTTCATTGGGCGACGGCCTGCGTCCGGGTTCGATTCAGGATGCCAATGACGAAGCACAATTCGCCGAATTACGCACGCTGGGCGAACTGACCAAAATTGCCTGGGAATACGATGTTCAGGTGATGATCGAAGGTCCGGGACATGTGCCGATGCAGATGATCCGCCGCAACATGACCGAAGAACTCGAGCATTGTCACGAAGCCCCGTTCTATACCCTTGGTCCGCTGACTACCGATATCGCGCCGGGTTACGATCACTTTACGTCCGGTATTGGCGCCGCGATGATTGGCTGGTTTGGCTGCGCCATGCTCTGTTATGTCACGCCGAAAGAGCATCTGGGCCTGCCGAACAAAGAAGACGTTAAGCAGGGTTTGATTACCTACAAAATCGCAGCACATGCTGCCGATTTAGCTAAAGGCCATCCCGGTGCCCAAATCCGCGATAACGCCATGTCAAAAGCGCGTTTCGAATTCCGCTGGGAAGATCAGTTTAATCTGGCTCTCGATCCGGCAACGGCACGCGCCTACCACGATGAAACGCTGCCGCAGGAATCCGGCAAAGTTGCACACTTCTGCTCGATGTGTGGCCCGAAATTCTGCTCGATGAAAATCACTCAGGAAGTTCGCGATTACGCCGCTGCGCTTGAAGCCAAAGCCCAGCCAATAGAACTCGTTGAATCCGGTATGGCGCAGATGTCTGCCGAATTCCGTTCGCGCGGCGGTGAGCTTTATCACCCGGCCGATAACCTCAGTTCGGAGAGCAGCAAATGAATCCGTCCTCTCAATCCTTTCCTGCCGTTCCATTCCACCTCGGTTTATATCCGGTCGTTGATACCGTGGAATGGATTGCCCGTCTGCTGGACGCGGGCGTTAAAACACTGCAACTGCGTGTGAAAGATTTGCCTGATGAGCAAGCCGAGCCAGCAATTATTGATGCCATCGCGCTCGGTAAAAAATATCAGGCCCGGTTATTCATCAACGATTACTGGCGTCTGGCGGTCAAGCATCAGGCGTATGGGGTGCATTTGGGTCAGGAAGATCTGGATACTGCCGATCTTGAGGCTATCCGTCAGGCCGGCTTACGGCTGGGCGTTTCCACGCATGACGATGCTGAAATGGCACGCGCTGTCGCGGTGAATCCTTCGTACATCGCCCTCGGCCATATCTTCCCGACGCAGACCAAAGATATGCCTTCGGCGCCGCAAGGGCTGGCAGAACTCACCCGACATGTTAAGAAGCTCGATGGCAGCTTTCCGACGGTGGCCATTGGTGGGATCAGCATCGACCGCGCGGCGTCGGTTCTCGACTGCGGCGTCGGCAGTATAGCCGTCGTCAGTGCCATTACTCAGGCGGCGGACTGGCGTGCAGCGACGGCACAACTGCTGGCCTTATGCGCCAGCAAGGTGCCGCAAGATGCTTAACGATGCGGCTTTTATGCGCTACAGCCGCCAGTTGATGCTGGAGGAATTCGGTCCACTGGCACAGGAAAAATTACAGGCGGCGAAAGTACTGATTGTCGGCCTTGGTGGCCTCGGCTCTCCCGCAGCCTTGTACCTGGCAGCAGCAGGCGTAGGTAAGCTGATTCTGGCCGATGACGATCAATTGCATATCACCAATCTTCAGCGGCAAATCCTCTACCGTACGGCAGATCTCGATCAGCCCAAAGCCGTTCTGGCAAAGCGTGAACTGCTGCGCCTGAATCCGCTTTGCGAAGCGGTGGCCATCACGGAACGTCTGTCGGGAGAAGCATTGACCCGTGCCGTATCGGACGCCGATATCGTTCTGGATTGCAGCGATAACATGGAAACCCGGCATGCAGTTAATAAAGTTTGTGTGGATGCCGGTAAAACCTTGATCAGCGGCAGCGCCGTCGGATTCAGCGGACAACTTCTGGTTATTGAAGCCCCTTACGCTCACGGTTGTTACGCCTGTTTATATCCGGATCAGGAAACCGTACAGCGCAACTGCCGTACATCCGGCGTGCTCGGCCCGGTGGTCGGTACCATCGGTACATTGCAGGCACTGGAAGCGCTGAAGATTCTGGCTGGTCTGCCTTCTGTACTGAGCGGCAAATTACGTCTGTTCGATGGAAAAACGCAAAACTGGCGTTCACTGCAACTCACGCGTTCATCTGCCTGTGCCATCTGCGGAGGCCACGTGTGAACATTCTGGTCAATGATGAACCACACCAATTCAGTCAACCGCTCACGTTACTAAACCTGCTCAATTTGCTGGCGTTAAACCCTGCAGGCAGCGCACTGGCGGTTAACCAGGTCATTATCCCCCGTGATAACTGGCCAGCTCATTTACTGGAAGACGGTGATGAGATCTTGCTCTTTCAGGCGATAGCCGGAGGCTGACATGTTAAAAATTGCTGATACCACATTCACGTCGCACCTTTTTACCGGAACAGGAAAATTCGCCAGTCCGGCGTTGATGCAACAGGCGCTTGAAGCATCTGGCTCTCAGCTGGTGACTATGGCGATGAAACGCATCGATCTGCGTCGCGGAGGTGATGATATTCTGTCTCCTCTGCAACAGCTCGGCATCCGTTTGCTGCCCAATACATCGGGCGCTAAAACAGCTGAAGAGGCAGTATTTGCCGCACAACTGGCAAGAGAAGCACTGGGCACAAACTGGGTGAAACTTGAAATTCATCCCGACGTAAAATATCTGCTGCCCGATGCCGTTGAAACATTGAAAGCCGCAGAGATTCTGGTGAAACAGGGATTTGTTGTTTTGCCGTATTGCAGCGCAGATCCGGTGCTGTGTAAACGTCTGGAAGAAGCGGGCTGCGCCGCCGTCATGCCGCTGGGTGCGCCGATCGGTTCCAATCAGGGGCTGCAAACCCGTGATTTTCTGCAAATCATCATCGAGCAGGCTCGCATTCCGGTCGTTGTTGATGCTGGCATTGGTGCACCAAGCCAGGCCGCTGAAGCGCTGGAAATGGGGGCCGATGCCGTGCTGGTCAATACGGCGATTGCTGTCGCAGGTGATCCGGTTGCTATGGCAACGGCATTCAGGCTGGCCGTTCAGGCCGGGATTATCACCCGTCAAAGCGGATTAGGCGGCAGACAACGACACGCCAGCGCATCCAGCCCGCTGACCGGTTTCCTCAATACCTCGCAGGTGTTGTCATGAATAACTTCACAGATGTGTGGTCAACGCTGGACTGGGATGATATTTCACTGCGTATCAATAGCAAAACATCCCGTGATGTCGAACAGGCGCTCAGCCGCAACAAAATCAGTCGTGAAGATTTCATGGCATTGATTTCTCCCGCCGCGCTGCCTTACCTGGAACCGATGGCGCAACGCGCGCAACAACTCACGCGCCAGCGATTCGGCAATACGGTGAATTTCTTCGCGCCATTGTATTTATCCAATCTTTGCGCCAACGAATGTACGTATTGCGGCTTTTCGATGAGCAATAAAATCAAACGTAAAACGCTGGACGAAGATGAAATCAGGCGGGAATGCGAAGCGCTGAATGCGCTGGGTTTCAAACATCTGTTGCTGGTCACCGGCGAACATAAGGGAAAGGTCGGCATGGACTATTTCCGCCGTCATTTCCCCGCGATCAGAAGCCATTTCGATTCACTGATGATTGAGGTTCAGCCGCTGCAACAGGAAGAATATGCTGAGCTGAAAACGCTGGGGCTGGATGGCGTGCTGGTTTATCAGGAAACCTATCACGCGCCTACCTATGCTTTGCATCATCTTCGCGGACAGAAACAGGATTTCTTCTGGCGGCTGGAAACACCAGACCGGCTCGGGCGTGCGGGAATCGACAAAATCGGTTTGGGGGCGCTGTTCGGACTTTCTGGCAACTGGAGGACTGACAGCTATATGGTGGCCGAACATTTGTTGTATCTGCAACAAACCTACTGGCAAAGTCGCTATTCGGTGGCGTTTCCAAGACTGCGACCTTGTACCGGTGGCATCGAACCGGCTTCCCTGCTGGAAGAAAATCAGCTGTTACAACTGATTTGCGCTTTCAGAATGCTCGCGCCGGATGTCGAGCTCTCACTGTCGACACGCGAATCCCCCTATTTCCGGGATCACGTTATTCCGCTGGCGATCAACACTGTCAGTGCAGGATCTAAAACACAGCCCGGTGGCTATGCCGATAATCATCCTGAACTTGAACAATTTGCACCGCACGACAACCGTTCACCTCAGCACGTAGCGAACGCATTGACCCGAGCCGGGCTGCAACCGGTCTGGAAAGACTGGGACAGTTTTTTGGGGCGCGTCTCGCAGGAAAATGTCGCCGGATGGCAAACAAGTAAACTCTCAGGAATGCAGATTCCATAAAGTAATTTTGCCCCTCGCACCAGCAGGCCAGGAGCATTAATGTGCTTTTGCCACTGCATATTCGCAACTGGCCGGCGCCACTCATCCCGGCGCTGCTTCCAAATAGCCGGAACAGGTTATCGTCCAGTTCCCTGTTCCGGCTCCTCTTTTCAGATCGTTTCAACTCGCACACTTCAGGCAAAAAAAAACCGCTCCCGAAGGAGCGGTTCTATGCGTTTCGACAGAAGACGATTAATCGTCGCTGTTACCGAAACCTGCGTTCAGCAGTTCAGCCAGGTTAGCCGTTGCTTCATCCGCGCTGACTTGCGGTACAACTGGCACTTCGCCTTGTGCTTTACGGCGTGCACGATCCTGGTGATAAGCGTAACCGGTACCGGCTGGGATCAGACGGCCAACGATAACGTTCTCTTTCAGGCCACGCAGTTCATCACGTTTACCCGCAACAGCGGCTTCGGTAAGAACGCGCGTGGTTTCCTGGAACGACGCTGCAGAGATGAAGGATTCGGTCGCCAAAGAGGCTTTGGTGATACCGAGCAGATCACGGGTAAAGGTCGCCGTGATTTTGCCTTCAGCTTCCAGCTGGCGGTTAGCGATTTTAACGCGGGACATTTCTGCCTGCTCGCCTTCCAGGAAGTCAGTGCCACCAGCGCTAACGATGGTGCCTTTACGCAACATCTGACGAACGATAACTTCGATGTGTTTATCGTTAATCTTAACGCCTTGCAGACGGTAAACTTCCTGCACTTCGTTGGTGATGTAGCGGGTAACCGCGTGAACACCACGTAAACGCAGAATGTCGTGCGGAGACTCAGGGCCGTCAGATACGACGTCACCACGTTCCACAACTTCGCCTTCGAACACGTTCAGCTGACGCCATTTAGGAATCATTTCTTCGTAAGCATCGCTGCCATCCAACGGAGAAATTACCAGACGACGTTTGCCTTTGGTTTCTTTACCGAAGGAGATGATCCCGCTGATTTCAGCAAGGATTGCAGGCTCTTTCGGACGACGTGCTTCGAACAGATCAGCAACGCGTGGCAGACCACCGGTGATGTCCTTGGTACCGCCGGATTCCTGAGGAATACGCGCCAGGGTGTCACCAGAGTGGATCTGAGTACCATCTTCCAGCTGAACAATCGCTTTACCTGGCAGGAAGTATTGAGCAGGCATATCAGTACCTGGGATCAATACGTCGTCGCCTTTAGCATCAACGATTTTCAGTGCAGGACGCAGATCTTTACCGCTACCGGTACGCTCTGCAGAGTCCAGAACCACCAGAGAAGACAAACCGGTCAGGTCGTCGGTCTGGCGGGTAATGGTCTGAGTATCCACCATGTCGGCAAAGCGAATGAAACCACTCACTTCACTGATAACTGGCATAGTATGCGGATCCCAGTTAGCCACGGTTTCGCCGCCGTTAACAGATGCGCCATCACCTTTGCCCATCACGGAACCGTAAGGCACTTTATAGCTTTCTTTGGTACGACCGAATTCGTCGATCAATTTCAGCTCAGTGTTACGGGAAGTGATAACCAGTTTGCCGTTAGAGTTGCTAACATGCTTGTGGTTGCTCAGCTTAATGGTACCGGTGTTCTTAACCTGAATGCTGGATTCTGCTGCCGCACGAGATGCCGCACCACCGATGTGGAACGTACGCATCGTCAGCTGGGTACCCGGCTCACCGATGGACTGTGCTGCAATAACACCGATCGCTTCACCTTTGTTGATGATGTGACCACGTGCCAGGTCGCGACCGTAGCAGTTTGCACACACACCAAAGTCGGTTTCGCAACTTACGACTGAACGTACTTTCACACTGTCGACAGAGTTCTCTTCTAACAGATCACACGTCTTCTCGTGAAGCAGGGTGTTACGTGGAACCAGGATATCCGCCGTACCCGGCTTGAGGATATCTTCTGCAGTCACACGACCCAGCACACGTTCGCGCAGTGGTTCTTTAACGTCGCCACCTTCGATGACAGGAGTCATCATGATGCCTTCGTGAGTACCACAGTCGTCTTCGGTCACGACCAGATCCTGTGCCACGTCAACCAGACGACGGGTCAGATAACCGGAGTTAGCCGTTTTCAGTGCGGTATCCGCCAAACCTTTACGAGCACCGTGAGTAGAGATGAAGTACTGGAGTACGTTCAGACCTTCACGGAAGTTCGCGGTGATTGGCGTTTCAATGATGGAACCATCTGGTTTCGCCATCAGGCCACGCATACCAGCCAGCTGACGAATCTGTGCAGCAGAACCACGCGCACCGGAGTCGGCCATCATAAAGATACTGTTGAAGGAAACCTGCTGTTCAACAACACCGTCACGGTTGACGACGTCTTCAACAGACAAGTTTTCCATCATTGCCTTAGCAACACGTTCGTTGGCCGCAGCCCAGATGTCGATCACTTTGTTATAGCGTTCGCCAGCAGTGACCAGACCAGACTGGAACTGTTCCTGGATTTCAGCAACTTCGGTTTCTGCTTCTTCGATGATCTCTGCTTTCTTCGCAGGGATTACCATGTCATCGATACCTACTGACGCGCCTGAACGGGCAGCGTAAGCAAAACCGGTGTACATGATCTGGTCAGCAAAAATAACGGTCGGCTTCAGGCCCAAAATGCGGTAACAGGTGTTCAGCATTTTGGAGATAGCTTTTTTGCCCAGAGGCTGGTTGACGATCGAGAACGGCAGACCTTTTGGCACGATCATCCACAGGATGGCGCGACCGACAGTCGTGTCGATAATCGACGTCTTGTGCGTAACTTCGCCTTCGGTATTTTTGATCTCTTCGGTGATACGCACTTTGACACGCGCATGCAGAGAGGCCAGACCGCCGCGATAAATACGCTCAGCTTCTTTAGGACCAGTCAGAACCATGCCTTCGCCTTTGGCGTTAACACAGTCACGGGTCATATAGTACAGACCCAATACAACGTCCTGAGAAGGAACGATGATTGGCTCGCCGTTCGCAGGTGACAGGATGTTGTTGGTAGACATCATCAACGCACGCGCTTCCAGCTGGGCTTCCAGCGTCAACGGTACGTGAACAGCCATCTGGTCACCATCGAAGTCGGCGTTATATGCCGCACAAACCAGCGGGTGCAGCTGGATTGCTTTACCTTCGATCAGAACCGGTTCAAACGCCTGGATGCCCAAACGGTGCAGGGTTGGTGCACGGTTCAGCAGTACCGGGTGTTCGCGGATAACTTCGTCCAGGATATCCCAAACGACAGCTTCTTCGCGCTCAACCATTTTCTTAGCGGCTTTGATGGTGGTGGCCAGGCCACGCAGTTCCAGCTTGCCGTAAATGAACGGTTTGAACAGTTCCAGTGCCATTTTCTTCGGCAGACCACACTGGTGCAGACGCAGGTATGGACCTACGGTGATAACGGAACGACCCGAGTAGTCGACACGTTTACCCAGCAGGTTCTGACGGAAACGACCCTGTTTACCTTTAATCATGTCTGCCAGAGATTTCAGCGGACGCTTGTTAGAGCCGGTGATTGCACGACCGCGACGGCCGTTATCCAGCAAAGCATCTACCGCTTCTTGCAGCATACGTTTTTCGTTACGTACGATGATGTCTGGCGCAGCCAGATCCAGCAGGCGTTTCAGACGGTTGTTACGGTTGATAACGCGACGATACAGATCGTTCAGATCTGACGTTGCGAAACGGCCGCCGTCCAACGGAACCAATGGACGCAAGTCTGGCGGCAGTACCGGCAGCACAGTCAGGATCATCCACTCTGGTTTGTTACCAGACTGAACGAACGCTTCCAGCAGCTTGATACGCTTGGTCAGCTTCTTACGTTTGGTTTCGGAGTTGGTTTCGTTCAACTCTTCACGCAGTTGCTCGCACTCTGCTTCCAGGTCCATGTTTTTCAACAGAGCCTGAATTGCTTCCGCACCCATCTTCGCGTCGAACTCATCACCAAACTCTTCCAACGCATCCAGATACTGCTCTTCAGTCAGGATCTGGCGTTTTTCGAGGTTAGTCATGCCGCCTTCGATAACCACATAGGATTCGAAGTACAGAACACGTTCGATGTCACGCAGTGGCATATCCAGCAGCAAACCGATGCGCGATGGCAGCGATTTCAGGAACCAGATGTGTGCAGTCGGGGAAGCCAGTTCGATGTGGCCCATACGCTCACGGCGTACTTTAGTCTGGGTCACTTCAACGCCGCACTTCTCGCAGATCACGCCGCGATGTTTTAAACGCTTGTACTTACCGCACAGGCATTCGTAGTCTTTTACTGGTCCGAAAATACGGGCACAGAAAAGGCCGTCACGTTCTGGTTTGAACGTACGGTAGTTAATGGTTTCTGGCTTCTTAACTTCACCAAAAGACCAAGAACGGATCATGTCTGGCGATGCCAGAGCAATTTTGATCGCATCAAACTCTTCGGTCTTAGTTTGCGCTTTCAGAAACTTTAGTAAGTCTTTCACGGATTGGCTCCCGTCGGGTTAGACCTGTTAGGCACCTGGTCTGTATTGATTAACAGGCAGGTGCCCCTGTGATCAGTGCGAATTCGAGTACTTACTCGTCTTCCAGCTCGATGTTGATACCCAGAGAACGGATTTCTTTCAACAGTACGTTGAAGGATTCCGGCATGCCTGGTTCCATACGATGATCGCCATCTACGATGTTTTTATACATCTTAGTACGGCCATTCACGTCATCGGACTTAACAGTCAGCATTTCCTGCAGGGTATATGCGGCACCATATGCTTCCAGTGCCCACACTTCCATCTCACCGAAGCGCTGACCACCGAACTGAGCTTTACCACCCAGCGGCTGCTGAGTAACAAGGCTGTAAGAACCGGTAGAACGCGCGTGCATCTTATCGTCAACAAGGTGGTTCAGTTTCAGCATGTACATGTAGCCGACGGTAACCTGACGCTCGAATTGCTCGCCGGTACGGCCGTCAAACAGTGTGATCTGACCAGAGGTTGGGATTCCGCCCATTTCAAGCAGTTGCTTGATCTCTGTCTCTTTCGCACCGTCGAAGACTGGTGTCGCGATTGGCATACCTTTTTTCAGGTTCTCAGCCAGACGCAATACTTCGTCATCGGTAAAGGTGGTCAGATCCACTTTCTGACGTACGTCGTCGCCCAGATCATAGGCACGCTGGATGAACTCGCGCAGCTTAGAAACTTCTTCCTGTTTCTTCAGCATGGCATTGATTTTTTCACCAATACCTTTCGCGGCCATACCCAGGTGGGTTTCCAAAATCTGACCAATGTTCATACGTGATGGAACGCCCAGCGGGTTCAGTACGATATCAACAGGAGTCCCGTTTTCATCGTAAGGCATATCTTCGATCGGGTTGATCTTGGAGATAACACCTTTGTTACCGTGGCGGCCTGCCATTTTGTCACCAGGCTGGATTTGACGTTTAACGGCCAAATACACTTTAACGATTTTCAGCACACCTGGTGCCAGATCATCGCCCTGAGTGATTTTACGACGCTTAGCTTCGAGTTTTTTCTCAAACTCGGATTTCAGTTCGTCGTACTGTTCAGCAAGCTGTTCCAACTGATTCTGTTTGTCTTCGTCAGTCAGTGACAGTTCTAACCAACGATCGCGAGGCAATTTGCCCAGCTTGTCAGCTTCAACACCGCCAGCAACCAGCGCAGACTGGATACGTGCAAACAGACCGGCTTCCAGGATCTGCAGTTCTTCAGTCAGGTCTTTCTTCGCCTGCTTCAGCTGCATCTCTTCGATTTCCAACGCACGCTTGTCTTTTTCCACGCCATCGCGGGTGAAGACTTGCACGTCGATAACCGTACCGGACACGCCGTTTGGTACACGCAGAGAAGAGTCTTTAACGTCAGACGCTTTCTCACCGAAGATCGCACGCAGCAGTTTCTCTTCTGGCGTCAGCTGGGTTTCGCCTTTAGGCGTTACCTTACCCACCAGAATGTCACCACCGGTCACTTCAGCACCGATATAAACGATACCGGATTCATCCAGTTTGGAGAGCGCAGCTTCACCCACATTAGGGATGTCAGCGGTGATCTCTTCAGGCCCTAACTTGGTGTCACGGGACACACATGCCAGTTCCTGGATATGGATGGTCGTGAAGCGGTCTTCCTGCACAACACGTTCGGAGACCAAGATGGAGTCTTCGAAGTTGTAACCGTTCCAAGGCATGAACGCGACACGCATGTTCTGACCCAGAGCCAGTTCGCCAAGATCTGTAGACGGACCATCTGCCAGCACGTCGCCGCGCTCGATTGGCTCGCCCAGATTCACACACGGCATCTGGTTGATGCAGGTGTTCTGGTTAGAACGGGTGTATTTGGTCAGGTTATAAATGTCGATACCTGCTTCGCCCGGGTACATCTCTTCTTCGTTAACACGAATAACGATACGGGATGCATCCACGTACTGAACAATACCGCCACGTTTGGCTACGGCAGTCACACCGGAGTCAACCGCTACAGCACGTTCCATACCAGTACCAACCAGCGGCTTATCAGCGCGCAGAGTTGGAACTGCCTGACGTTGCATGTTCGCACCCATCAATGCACGGTTGGCGTCATCGTGTTCCAGGAATGGAATCAATGAAGCACCAACGGATACAACCTGTTGGGTGGAAACGTCCATGTAGTCAACCTGATCGCGGCTGAAGAGGCTTGATTCGCCTTTGCTACGACAAGTGACCAGGTCTTCAATGAAGCGCCCTTCTTCGTCCAGGTTGGAGTTCGCCTGAGCGATTACGAAGTTGCCTTCTTCAATGGCAGACAGATAGTTGATTTCATCAGTCACCAGACCATCACGCACGCGACGGTAAGGGGTTTCCAGGAAACCGTACTCATTGGTCTGTGCATAGACAGACAAGGAGTTGATCAGACCGATGTTTGGACCTTCTGGCGTTTCGATTGGACATACGCGACCGTAGTGAGTCGGGTGTACGTCTCGAACTTCAAAGCCAGCACGTTCGCGGGTCAAACCGCCCGGGCCCAATGCAGAGATACGACGCTTGTGCGTGATCTCGGACAACGGGTTGTTCTGGTCCATAAATTGTGACAACTGGCTTGAGCCGAAGAATTCTTTCACCGCAGCCGAAATCGGCTTAGCGTTGATCATATCCTGAGGCATCAGTGTGTCGAGGTCGCCCAGAGAAAGACGCTCTTTAACAGCACGCTCAACACGAACCAGACCAACACGGAATTGGTTTTCAGCCATTTCGCCGACGGAACGAATACGACGGTTGCCCAAGTGGTCGATATCATCCACTTCGCCCTGGCCGTTACGAATGCCGATCAGCTTTTTCATTACCTGAATGATGTCGTCTTTGCTCAGGATACCTGAACCTTCGATTTCATCACGCAACAGAGAACGGTTGAACTTCATACGACCTACAGCAGACAGGTCGTAACGATCTTCAGAGAAGAACAGGTTCTCAAACAGGCTTTCCGCCGCTTCACGCGTTGGTGGCTCACCAGGACGCATCATTCGGTAGATCTCAACCAGTGCGCTCAGGCGATCGCTGGTTGGGTCGACGCGAATGGTCTCGGACATGTACGCGCCATGATCGAGGTCATTGGTGAACAGCGTTTCAATGGTTTTGTGACCGGACTGGCTCAGTTTAGCAAGCAGGTCCAGAGACAATTCCATGTTAGCCGGGACGATCAGCTCACCGGTATTGGTGTCGATGTAGTCTTTAGAGACCACTTTCCCTGCGATGTATTCAACAGGAACTTCGATGCGCTGAATTTCGTCTTTTTCAAGCTGACGAATATGACGGGCAGTGATGCGGCGGCCTTTTTCTACATAGACTTTGCCGTCAGCTTCGATATCAAAGGAAGCTGTTTCACCACGCAGGCGCTCAGGTACCAGTTCCATCTGCAACTTGTTGTCGCGGATCTGGTAAGTCACCTTGTCAAAGAACAGGTCAAGGATCTGTTCAGTCGTGTAATTTAATGCACGCAGAATGATGGTCGCAGGCAATTTACGGCGACGGTCAATACGTACAAACAGGTTGTCTTTCGGATCAAACTCGAAATCTAACCATGAACCGCGGTAAGGGATGATACGCGCGTTATAAAGCACTTTACCCGAAGAGTGGGTTTTACCCTTATCGCTGTCGAAGAATACGCCCGGACTACGGTGCAGCTGAGATACGATAACCCTCTCAGTACCGTTAATCACAAAGGTACCATTTTCGGTCATGAGCGGAATTTCGCCCATATAGACTTCTTGTTCCTTGATGTCTTTGACCGTACCTTCTGGTGCTTCACGTTCGTAGATTACCAGGCGCAGTTTTACGCGCAGTGGCGCGGAGAACGTCACACCACGGATCTGGCATTCTTTAACGTCGAATACAGGCTCACCAAGACGGTAGCTAACGTATTGCAGCTCAGAGTTACCGCTGTAGCTCTTGATAGGGAATACAGAACGGAATGCAGCTTCCAGACCGTACTGGCCTTCCGGATCTTGCTCGATAAACTTCTGGAACGAGTCAAGCTGGATAGAAAGGAGATATGGAATGTCCAAAACTTGTGGACGTTTACCAAAATCCTTACGAATGCGTTTTTTCTCGGTATAGGAGTAAACCATAGGGTTCCTCAGCTCGCTGATCAGTGACCCAATCTTGTCTGCCCTGAGAAGGACAGTTCATGCAACACCGTTTATGTCGACCGGAAAGCAGAAACGCTTCCCGCAATATCTGTTTTCTACCACTCTTAAATCATTTCGTTGTGCGTTATCTGTAGATGAGCTACAGCAAGAGGCAACAATATATTAAGGCGTCTATAGAAAGAGATATTAGAGTAGTTCAGTGCTCAAACAGTGTGAAACACCACTGACACTCTATAGCGCAAAAAGGCTGGTGACTAAAAAGTCACCAGCCATCAGCCTGTTAGAACAGGCTGCACTCCGGGAAGTTAAACTTACTTAACTTCAACAGAAGCACCAGCTTCTTCCAGAGATTTTTTCAGAGCTTCAGCGTCGTCTTTGCTGATGCCTTCTTTCAGAGCTGCTGGAGCAGACTCAACCAGGTCTTTCGCTTCTTTCAGACCCAGGCCAGTCGCGGTGCGAACAGCTTTGATAACTGCAACTTTATTCGCGCCAACAGCGGCCAGAACAACGTCGAACTCAGTTTTTTCTTCAACAGCTTCAGCAGCAGCAGCAGGACCTGCAACAGCAGCAGCAGCAGAAACGCCGAATTTTTCTTCCATAGCGGAGATCAGTTCAACGATTTCCATTACAGACAGAGCTGCAACGCCTTCAATGATTTGTTCTTTAGTGATTGACATTTCAAGTGTTCCTAGAATTCAGAAATAGTTTATACGTAAGCAAATGAACGAGATAAAAAAGGCTGATTAAGCAGCTTCTTTCTGATCGCGTACAGCAGCCAGAGTGCGAACCAATTTGCCTGCAGAGGCTTCTTTCATGGTTGCCATCAGGCGTGCGATTGCTTCTTCGTAAGTAGGCAGAGTTGCCAAGCGGTCAATTTGAGCCGCAGAGATAAACTCACCTTCAAAGGCCGCAGCTTTAACCTCAAATTTTGCATTCGCTTTAGCGAAATCTTTGAACAAACGGGCAGCAGCGCCTGGGTGTTCAGTAGAGAATGCAATCAAGGTTGGACCGACAAACGTGTCTTTCAGGCACTCAAACTGAGTACCTTCCACGACGCGACGCATCAAGGTGTTGCGAACAACACGCATGTAAACGCCAGCTTCACGACCTGCTTTACGCAGTTCAGTCATTTTATCTACAGTTACGCCACGAGAATCCGCAACAACCGCAGACAGCGCGCCTTTGGCTACTTCGATGACTTCAGCAACAATCGCTTGTTTGTCTTGAAGATTTAATGCCATTAGCTTTTTGCTCCTGGATTTAGCCGGGGAAAACCCCCGGAACTCACATCACTTGTCATCGAGAATCGATAACAAGCGTACAAACACGGTGAGCAGAGAATCCAGCAAAGACAAATCTTAATTCTTTATAAAAAAGACAAAGAAATATTTTCTTCAGGCTCTGTCACCGTCTACGCAGGAAGGATTAAGCCCCTTTCAGGGCACCTGCGGTCTTGGACGGAGGTCTGGATAGGCCAGACTCCAACCGAAAAATCTTGGTTTCGCATTAACGAAACAACGGGCCATAGATTCTAGACAAATCTATCGCCCGCGTAAAGCGATAAACGTCAGCAGTTAATTAGCTAACTGTTGCGCTCAGGCCGCTTTGATCAACAGAAAGACCCGCACCCATGGTAGTGGACAGGCTTACTTTCTTGATGAAAACGCCTTTAGCCTGGGAAGGCTTCGCTTTTTTCAGAGCGACCAACAGAGCTTCCAGGTTTTCTTTCAGCTTGTCGGATTCGAAATCAACCTTACCGATAGTGGTATGGATGATGCCGTTTTTGTCGTTACGGTAACGAACCTGGCCTGCTTTAGCGTTCTTAACCGCTTCAGCAACGTTAGGCGTTACAGTACCAACTTTCGGGTTAGGCATCAGACCGCGTGGGCCCAGAACCTGACCTAATTGGCCAACAACGCGCATTGCATCTGGAGATGCGATTACAACGTCGAAGTTCATTTCGCCTTTTTTGATCAGGTCAGCCAGATCTTCCATACCTACCAGTTCAGCGCCTGCAGCTTTAGCAGCTTCAGCGTTTGCACCTTGGGTGAAGACGGCAACGCGAACAGAACGACCGGTGCCGTGTGGCAGTACGGTTGCGCCGCGAACGTTTTGATCTGATTTACGAGCGTCGATGCCGAGGTTAACAGCAACGTCAACGCTTTCTACGAATTTAGCAGTGGCCAGCTCTTTGAGCAGAGCAACGGCTTCGGTGATGTCATACTGTTTAGTAGCATCAACTTTGTCACGGATCACGCGCATGCGCTTGGTCAGCTTAGCCATTTATTAATCCTCCACTACCAGGCCCATGGAACGAGCAGTACCTTCGATGGAGCGAGTCATCGCTTCAACGTCAGAACCGGTCATGTCCGCAGCTTTGGTTTCTGCGATTTCACGAACCTGAGCACTCGTTACTTTACCCACTTTGTCTTTGTTCGGCTTGCCGGAACCAGACTTGATACCAGCCGCTTTCTTCAGCAGTACTGCTGCAGGAGGGGTTTTGGTAACGAAGGTGAAAGAACGGTCAGAATAAACAGTAATAACAACAGGAATTGGCAGGCCTTTTTCCATGCTATCAGTCTTAGCATTGAACGCCTTACAGAATTCCATGATGTTCACACCCTGCTGACCCAAAGCTGGACCAACTGGCGGACTTGGGTTTGCCATACCAGCTGCAACTTGCAACTTAACGTAGGCTTGTACTTTCTTGGCCATGGTAAATATCCTCGTTTGGGTGATATCGCCTGTTTGAAGAGGCTCCCCGTTATTTACAGTACTTTGTTCTTTGTAATTTATGTGCTGAGACTGCACATAAAAACAAAAGGCGCGAAATTATAGTTCAATTTCGCGCCTTGTACAACATCTGTTCTAATGAATGTTTAGAACGTTGTTGTTAGCCTTTTTCAACCTGACCGAAGTCCAGTTCAACCGGTGTTGCACGGCCAAAAATGGAAACAGACACTTTCAGGCGACTTTTCTCGTAATCAACTTCTTCGACCACACCATTGAAGTCCGCAAACGGACCGTCATTAACACGTACCAGTTCACCTGGTTCGAACAACGTTTTAGGACGTGGTTTATCACCCACTTGTTGCAGGCGATTCATGATCGCATCAACTTCTTTATCGCTGATTGGTGCAGGACGATCTGACGTTCCGCCAATGAAGCCCATAACACGAGGAACGCTGCGAACTAAGTGCCAGCTGGCGTCATTCATCACCATCTGTACCAGCACATAACCTGGGAAGAATTTACGTTCGCTTTTACGGCGCAGGCCACCACGAATCTCAACCACTTCTTCGGTTGGAACCATGACTTCACCAAACAGTTCTTCCATGTCATGTAATTTGATGTGCTCACGCAGCGATTGTGCTACGCGGCCTTCAAAGCCAGAAAACGCCTGAACGACGTACCAACGTTTTTTAGGTGCTTCAGACATTAGAACCTCAAGCCAGTAATGAAAGATACCAGGCGGACTAAAATACCATCCAGCCCCCACAGAATCAGTGACATAACGGCAGTTACCGCAGCAACGATCAGTGTGGTATGCAATGTTTCCTGGCGCGTTGGCCAAATGACTTTACGTACTTCAGTACGCGCTTCACGAGCAAACGCGACCGTCGCCTTGCCTTTAGTGGTCAGTAAAGCCACTGCGCCTGCAATTGCGATAATAACAACTACGGCTAACGCGCGTAACGGCAGGCTGTATGCACGGTAATAATAGTTACCGACAATAGCTACAACCAACAAAACGGCAACAATCAGCCACTTTACCGCTTCCAGGCCGCGCCCGCTCCCTTGAGCCTCGGTATTCGCACTCATAAACCAACCCGTCACAATGATTCAGAACAAACAACTTTGCCTCGCATTGCGAGGCAAACCAAACCGATCGATGCTCTACTTGAGCGCAATTCGGTGTTTTACGCTATATCTCAGAGCCTATCTCACCAGTGATTATGACGTATAAATCGCTGATGAGATAGGTTCTAGCGCCACAGCGTAGAAAAAAGGGCATCGAATGATGCCCTTTTAGTGTGTATTACGTCAACGAATAGTGACAAAAAACTATCAGCGATTAAGCGATAACTTTAGCAACAACACCAGCACCTACAGTACGGCCGCCTTCACGGATTGCGAAACGCAGACCATCATCCATCGCGATTGGGTGGATCAGGGTAACAACCATGTTCACGTTGTCACCAGGCATAACCATCTCAACGCCTTCTGGCAGTTCGATAGTACCGGTCACGTCAGTTGTACGGAAGTAGAACTGTG
>NZ_JAHXYO010000036.1:0-20318 GCF_019969905.1 Rahnella sp. GSA61A
AACAGATTTGGCAATGTCGATACCAACAACTCTGATTGTGTTCATGTGATATCACTCCTGAATTAATTGCAGTCAATAGAGTATGGCACTGGCTACTTCAGGGAGGGGCGTCCATAACATCACTACAAGTGCAATCTGACTAAGCCAAAACATTCTTTAGCCGTAGGCTCAAATCATGGAGTCCATCATTACTTACTGTGTGTCCAACAGGATAGGTCTTACGTGTAGCTTCATACCCCGCATTTTGCAGAGTATCCCCTGCTGTCATTGTCAGCGCGGTTAATACGATGTCGTCTTTCTCTCCATGGGCCATAAAGACAGGCGTTGTTCGATGTGTATCATGCTGCTCAGCTGAAGAAGCAGAGGCAAGAGGCAAGAGGCAGATAGCCAGACATACCAAAAATTCCGGCCAGACGATGCCCGAAACGGATGCCTGTAATCAGGGATCGTGCTGCCCTGAGAGAATCCCCCAATGACAATCCGCTTTCATACCGCGCGAATTTCGCGGTGTATCAGACTCTCATAATATCCCATCGTATTACGCAGTCCTGTTTCGTCTTCCGAACGAGAAAAATCAGAATGACGTTAATCGTACCAGGCCGGTCTGTACTGTCCCCCGCCCGCGATACTGCTTGAATTATTAGCGCTTTAACAACCAGCGCTTCTGGATCGAGATTTTCTGGTTCAAGTTAAAAATAATGAGGTTATTATCAAAGCATCATTCCCAGGGTAATCCTTGCTCCCAGCTTTCGACAAGCAGGTCAATAAAGGCCCGAATTCGCGGTGATAAATGTCGTTTACTGGGATAAATGAGCCGAATAGGTTCCGGAGGGAAAGGAAACTCCTCAAGCACAGGTATCAGCTTACCGCTACGCAAATCCTCCCCTAGCAAATAGGTCGGTAAGTGAACGATACCAAATCCGGAAATTGCCGACGCCCGCATGGCTTCCGAACTGTCGAGGTTAAGCCTGCCTGGCCCTTCATAAACAAAAGTGCCTTCCGGGGTCACAAACCGCCAGCTGCGTCTCTTTTCTGCACTCAGAAGAAAAATAGTGTCATGCCCGGTTAAGTCTGCGGGTGTTACTGGAGCGCCCCGTGAGGATAAATACTCGGGTGATGCACAAGTGACAATGTGCTGCGAAGCAATTGTACGGGTAAGAATACGTGAGTCATCGCGAGGTTCACCTATACGAATGGCAATATCAAAGCCTTCCTCTATCAGGTCAACAAACCTGTCGCTAAAGGACACTTCGGCACGAATTTCCGGCCACTTTTTCAGATAAATATCCAGAATGGGAAGGATATGTCGCTGCCCAAAAGAAAGCGGCGCACTCAGCCGGAGAGTCCCCGTTGGCTTACCCCTGCGCATGGCCATGGCGGCATCGACCTCTTCCAGGTCCTCGAGTATCTGGCGGCAACGATCAAACATGACCTTCCCTTCATCGGTGAGACTCAGACTTCGGGTGGTACGGTTAAGAAGACGAACCCCCATACGCGTTTCGAGCCGGACGATACTTTTACCAATCGCAGAACGTGTAAGCCCAAGGGAACTTGCGGCGTGTGTGTAACTCCCGGCTTTTACAGCCGCGACGAACGCGGCGATATCACCAATGCTGTTGATCTCCATACTATATTTTTCTCATCCAATACGGGCGTTGTTGTACCCTTATATGGGAAGCACATTCCCCAAATGTTGGTATATTATATATTTCTGTTCCACTTTAACGCAAATACAAACAGGAATACCGATGATGAATCAACAAACTAAGAAAGCCGTAAAAGAATGGTCAGAAAGCCTGGCCGGTCTGGGACCAATCCTTACGGGTGAAGATACCGTAACGCCAATGAGTGAAGTGCGTGACGCCTATACCCGTATGTTGGCTAAAAATCCTGCACCTGCAGGTGTTGGCTTTACTGAGGTCGATATGGGGGGCGTGCCGGGAACGCTGGTGACTCCTGAAAATCTAAAAACCGATGCCATCGTTATGTACATCCACGGTGGGGCATACATTGTCGGTGAATCTGCTGGCTATCACGGTATTGGTGGCAACTATGCCAGCATGCTGGGCGCACGGGTTTACATGCCAGATTACCGACTGGCACCGGAGTATCCTTTCCCTACGCCCGTTACCGATACCGTTCGTGCATATGAGTGGTTGATTGAACAGGGCTTTGACGCCAGCAAAATCGTGCTGGCGGGTGAGTCTGCGGGCGGCGCGATGGTGGTTACCGTTATGGTTGCGGCACGCAACAAGGGCCTGCCGCTTCCAGCCGGCGGGGTCGCTATTTCACCCTGGGCTAACCTTGAGCACACGGGTGTCTCTATGACCAACAGAGAAGGCCTTGATCCTCTGAACACCAAAGCGGGTCTTGATTTTCTCGCACGTACGTTCCTCGGCGATGCATTGCCTAACCATCCAATGGCATCACCGGTGTTTGCTGATGTAACGGGCCTGCCGCCGGTGCTCGTTCAGATTGGTGAAAACGAACTGATGCTGACCGACGCGATGCGTCTGGCAACTCATCTGGGTGATAACCGCGTACGCGTAAATCTGGAAGTCTGGCCGGGCATGTTCCATGCCTGGCATTTCTTCTCCACGTTGCAGCCAGAAGCGGTACAGGCGCTTGAGAGTTCAGTCGCCTTTATTGAAAAGGCTCTACGTGATGCAGCGAAGTAATCATCATTGATGATTGACTAAATAACGGGCGCAGCTGACTGCGCCCGTCAGGAGTGAAAATGCCCCCTCTACAGACACAACCAACCTATCCGTCGGATCTTGCCTCACATAGCGCATATAAGCGCGTATTTCGCCCGGGTAGTCTGACATTCGGCTTTATTATGCCGCTTGAAGGTTATCCGGATTCGCCTTTTCCGAACCTGCAGGATCATCAGGCGCTGGCACAATTTGCTGATGACGCCGGTTTTTCCGCTATGTGGATGAGAGATGTGCCCTTTTATGATCCACGGTTTGGTGACACAGGACAGATGCTTGACCCCATGGTCTACCTCGGATTCCTTGCCTCTCAAACCACACGCATAACGCTGGGTACCACCGGTATGGTATTACCCCTGAGGGACCCGATTATATTGGCCAAGCAGGCAGCCTCAGTGGACCAGCTAAGTGGTGGACGCCTTTTGCTGGGGCTATCCAGCGGGGATCGCGCTGTTGAATACCCTGCGTTTGGTGCCGATTACGATAACCGGGCCGAACGTTATCGCGAGGCGTTTGGTCTGATAAAAACCGTCTGTGAGACGTCCTTCCCGGTGGCTGAAACGGCGTACTACGGCAAGCTTTCAGGCAACCTTGATCTTATTCCCAAACCCTTTAAATCCCGCATTCCAATGATTGTGGTTGGTCGAGCACGGCAGGACCTGAGCTGGATAGCAGAGGAAAGCGACGGATGGATATGGCATCTGAGTGATTTCTCAACGCTCCCGGAACTGCTTGAATTCTGGCGTGGCGGTTACGACGACAATCGTTTCAGACCTTATGGCTATGCCACCTTTTTTGACCTGGATGCTAACCCTGACGCGCCGCTTCGCAGATTGATGAATGGCATCACCGTCGGCCGCAATGCGCTGATAAAGCTATGGAAGGAGCAGGAGCGCCAGGGAGTAAACCACGTTGCGTTAAATCTGAAACCGCTGACACGGCCAGCAGCCGAGGTGATGGCTGAAATGGCAGAATTTGTGTTACCCGAGTTTCCTTCTGAATAAATGCAGGGTAATAAATGAACTGTTTATTTCATTCTTCGGTGCAGAGCCTGAATACGTTTTGTGAAGCCTGGTCCGGTAACGCTTGCTCCGACAATAGCCAATGGCTGGACCCCTCGGTCAGATTAGTCAGCAGTCATCGTGGAACCGTTTCCGGCCGTGAAAATGTCACCGCCTTTTTGCAAAATGACTTTGCTGACCTGGACAACGTATCCGTTACACTGACAAACACCGTTGAGCGCAGGAACGATAAAGATTACGTCGCCAGTGCATACCTGCACGGACAGGCTTCGCGCACAGGTTCCGGACGTCATAACCCGGTACGGTTCGGGGGGACGGTCGTGATGAGGGCTGGCACAGATGAAGCCCAACCTGTGATCCATACCCTTCACCTCCAAATACACTGGACCTCAGGTGCAAGGCAGTTGTTATCGGGATGGCAGCTACCGGCTGAAGAGTCCGGCTGGCATCAGGGATTTCCGCCAGTCGCCATTATCAGTGAACTTGATGCTCCCTGGCATATTGTGCCAGAAAACCACCGTGCTACGGGTGACGAACAGGAGGTGATCGATATCTGGTATCGCTACGCGTGGGCGCTGGACCAGGCAGATTTCACACTTTTCAGCACATGCTTTAGTGAAAATGCCGCGGGTAACTTTACCCCCCTGGGCTATATCTCCGGGAGACGAAATATCATTGCCGCCATGAAAGCCTTCCGGCTTCCGTGGCCCTGGATGCAGCATTTTGGTAAACCTCTGAAAGTATGTGTCCACCCCGATCGCCAGTCGGCCTTCCTGATAATAGGCCGGTTTATTGCCGAGAAGACGCATGATTCAGTGGGTCGCAAAATCTACGGCGCGCATTACCGGGTTGGAATGGAAAAAGACGCTCACAACCAGTGGTCAATTTGCTGGAGCGAATATAATCCTGGCTGGCTTTCAACAGATGATGTATCCGGCATTGATACTGCATTACCGCGCAACAGATGAACGCTGCGCGCTCGACAAGCGTGCCGGCAACTCTTTTTTCAGTTCTTCAATCAAGGCTCTCACTTTAGGAAGCACCGTGTGAGTCCTGGGCCACATTGCTGATATGGGGGTGGGCGGTGCCTGAAATGTGGGTAGAATTGCACGAAGCTGCCCCTTTTTGATGGCATCACCACATAACCAGTCCGGAAGTTGCGTCACCCCACATCCGGCAATAGCCGCTTCCAGCATGGCTTGACCATTATTAAAACGGTAGGCTGAGGAAACAACATGCCTTACAACATGTCCCTCTTTGCCCCGGATTAGCCAGTAAGTTTGCCCATCTGACGGTAACCCTGAAATGCATCTGTGTGATGAAAGCTCACGAAGATCAATGGGGGTGCCTGCTCGTTCCAGATAGCCCTCAGAGGCGCAAATGATAAGCCTTTGCTCGCCCAGGCGGGTGGCAACCAAATCACCTGAGTCAGGCAGGGGACCAAGCCTCAGCGCTAGGTCAAAGCCGTCTGTCGCCGGGTCGCGCACCCGATCACTGAAATCAACTTCGATGTTCAGGGTCCGGTATTTTAACGCCATGATATTGAGTAAGGGCATAATGAAAAGATGCCCAAAGGCCACGGGAACCGTCAGCCGCATCAGTCCAGACGGCTCCACTATCCCCGCCTCTATTATGCTTTCAGCATCTGAAATCATATCCAGAGCAGCAGTGCAGCGATTGAAATAGATCTCACCTTCCGGCGTCAGCGACAGGCTTCGCGTACTGCGGTTGAGTAAGCGAACCCCCAGCCGAATTTCCAGACGCTTGATACTTTTGCTGAGTGCAGAGCGCGTCACGCCTAAACCCTCAGCAGCAGCAACGAAACTGCCTTTTCTGACGACTTCAGTAAATTCCTGTACGCCATTGAGTTGTGCCGTCACAAATATTGGTTCCTTTATCTCAACACTGAGGGGCTTTTTGCCCAGGTAATCATGGCCTTCAAATAAGGTTAAGATCGTTGCTAACAGATTTTTACCATGAAATGGCTTCAGGAGACAGAATGAGCGAGTTACTAAATATCTATACAATGAATGGAATAAAGCTTAATAATCGTGTCGTTATGGCACCAATGACCCGATCGCGGGCTTATGACCTTGTTCCCACTGACAGTATGGTCACCTACTATCGCCAGCGCGCAACAGCAGGTTTAATTGTTTCCGAAGGTTCACCTGTTTCAATGGAAGGTCGTGGACAGGCTTACACGCCGGGAATTTACACTGACGAACAGATAGAGGGCTGGAAAAAGGTGACAGAGGCAGTACATGCGCAGGGTGGGAAAATATTCATCCAGCTTTGGCACGTAGGACGTTCCTCACACGTTGCTCACCAGCCTGATGGGCAGGCCCCGGTCAGCTCCGTCTCACGCGTTGCAGAAGGCTGCACCACTCACATTCCCGGTGATAACTGTCAGTCTGTACGCGTATTTCACAGTCAGCCCCGCGCATTAGCAACGGATGAAGTCCCGCGGGTGACGCAGGATTTCGTTCGGGCGGCTAAAAATGCCATCGAGGCGGGTTTTGACGGTGTGGAGATCCACGCAGCTAACGGCTACATCTTCGAGCAATTTATCAATGGTGGACTTAACGACAGAACAGATCGTTATGGCGGTAATATTGCCAATCGACTGCGGTTTACGCTGGAAACTGTGGATGCTATCTCTGCAGCCATCGGGAGTCATCTGACAGGTATCCGTATTGCACCCTTTGGCCGCCTGCAGGATATGCATGGCTTTGATGATGAGCAGGATACCTGGTTATCTTTGGGTATCGAACTGCGTCGTCGACATCTCGCATATGTGCATTTGAGCGATCAGGAATCTCTGGGAGCTCAGGCCATTCCTGCTGGCTTTCTGACAAAGTTTCGCGAGGCCTACGAAGGTACCCTCATCGTCGCGGGCAGCTATACACAGGAGCGTGCTGAACTGGCACTCAGAGAAGGTTATGCCGACTTAATCGCATTTGGGCGTCCTTTCATAGCCAATCCTGATCTCGTTAAACGCATGAAAAATGGGTGGCCGATAGCTATTCCTGATAAGGATACGTTCTATACCGGGCGAGATGCAGGTTATATAGATTATCCCACGTATCACGTGGATTAAGATTCCCTGAAACAGAAATGCATCTGAAATGCATCCTATCCGCATGCTCGCTAAGGGTCCCGACAACTATTTTTGAGTTCGTCTGATCTGCTCCCTTATGAGTAGCACACTCAATTGTTGGTGACGTTCGCTCCTGGCACAGAGCAGACAAACACGTGACGCTGAAGGTCTGCTGAGAGCGTGAAGCGGACATTGCGAGCATCGCGATGTATTAAACAACGCGAGCGGGTCAACTGAACCTACGTGAATAATTTCACAGGAATAGTACTGACATAATCATCTGTTCTTATGCCAAATCAAACATCATCCGGTGGTTGAATGTTTTACTACATACTCTTCTTTACTGACAGGAGTATATAGAGTGATTGATCACACCGGCTTCAGCGTCACCAATCTTGAAGACAGTAAACTGTTTTATATGCGAGTTCTGGCAAGCCTTGGTCATAATGTCCGGCTTGAAATCCCAGACAAAGCGGTAGGTTTTGGTTCAGCCAAACCTGATGAAGGGGCCGATCCGGGGGGCGCGTTCTGGATCACTCAGGGTAGGCCCTCCACGCCTAGGATGCATATTGCCTTCAGTGCAAAAAACAAAGAAGCAGTGGACGCATTCCACTCTAGCGCCCTCCGGGCTGGTGGAAAAGATAATGGTGCGCCGGGATACCGACCTCAGTATCACCACGGATATTATGCCGCGTTCATCCTTGATCCTGACGGGTATAATATTGAGGCAGTTTACCACGAGCCACGATAATGACTAACGGTGCGGAAGTGTTTGGATTACCCGCGGCTATGCATCTTTTTATACAATAACATTTCTATTTATGTGTGAATAAAAAGTGTAAGCCAAATGATGCGCTTGATATTACTGCAATTGTATCAGGGAAAGTCTTATATCTTTTACTTTACTTCCGCTCCTCTCATCTAGGATGACCAAGATTCTTTGATGACGGCTTGGTGCTGTGAGTTCAACGGGTCGATGCAACGCTATCCTTAATCAAGGGGGGGACGTTGCCAATATAGTCATCTATGTCAATTTAAAGAGAGCAGGTCAGTATCTTATTCAGCCGTCAGTAAGTTACCTGCCAGAAGAGAACGTTGCTGAAATCGAGTCGTGTTAATTTGTGAGCAACAGCTTAGTGGAATGCGGGCATGTAACGTAAAGCCACGGCAAAAAGTTAACAGACTCAGCTGATTATTAAGGAGATGAATTGAAGCTTTTTGATTATCTGAATATGAAGTTTCCTGATCTGACGCCTGAAGCCACCAAAGTCCATCTTGCGCAATTAAATGATTATAAAGAGGATCCGCTTGTTAAATTCCGTGGAGGCACTTTCGACGACTGGCAGTGCTGGCAGAAGCGACTGGAGTTTAGCCGCAGATATGTCGTTTCACTGATCAGGATCCCAGGGACTGAAACTTGGCTATTTGCGGGAGCATTTCAGCAGATAGGCAACGCGGGAAAGAAAGCCTACCCTGATCGTGAGGAACTGTATTATCAGTACCACCTTCAGAAAATCCCAGAGACTGAAGAATACGCTGGAAGGATGTATATCAGCTTTAAAAATACAGTCCGTAACTTCATTCGCCTCGGTGAAAGTATTCAGAGCGAACTGGTTATCAGCGCCATCACCCCGGCACGTCTGACCTTCGGCGAGTTTCCAGGCTACCGCTACGTCGTGCTGGACCGGAACAGCATCGGCTCGATCCTCAGACTTAATCTGCAATCCTGGCGTACCGCACTGTCCGTGGTTAAAGGCATCTATGTATTAACTGATCGGGACAGCGGAAAACTCTACGTTGGAAAAGCCGATGGAATCGAGGGGATATGGGGCCGATGGGAATATTATTTTGGTTCCGGGCATGGCGGCAATGTAGGGCTTAAGGAAGCTTTCGGCACAGGCGATGAAAACCGACTGCAGAATATCACTTTCGCGATCCTCGAAGTCATGGATCTTAATGCCGAAAAAGGTGAAATTGACCGCCGCGAAACTCACTGGAAACAAATACTGCTCTCGCGGGAGTTTGGCCATAACCGAAACTAATAAAGCCTGTAAAAACACGCTGAACTGCTTCCCATTGATCAGGATTCGACATCAATCATGGCAACAATTGCGAACTTCTCCTTATTGCCGCTCTTGGCCGTTGCCTGGGGCTGCTACGTGCCAGAAGCGGAAGTTGTTAACATATAGTGCATTAATCAACAGGGAGCAGGTCATCATGAATGTGCTGGTCTGATCCTGATTGCGGCCAAAAGTCCGATTTATTCAACAAAGCTAGGAATGGTGCTAAAAGCTTGTATCCAGCCATAGGGTTAATTGAAAAAAATTGAGTGCACAAGTAATTATTAGTAATTAGATGTATTATTTAGATTGATTTTGTAAAAAAAGCTTCAAATAAATTCTGTTCTTAAGGTTTTTCTAAGGTTGCTCATGCATAGTTAGCATCATGAGTAATACGGACTCTCATAGTTGACGTTAAAATTTCATGGAAAGCGAAGATTCCGACATATTTATAAAACAACTTTTATGAATGCTAAGTATTTTTAAATTTCATACCTTTTTAATACATTGACAATTCTAAGGACTTATTATTTGCATGAGATTAAAATTTCGAGAGTGTAAATGGAAGAGTTTTTAATAAAAGCAAATCGTTTTCTTTATAGAAACCCTGAAAATGTAATTATAAAGTCATTAACAGGGGGGGATATGAAAGTCATTGAATATAATGATGGTGGCTATACCTATAGAAATTACTTTACGGAGGGGAGGAATATTTACGGGCAAGTAATCATTTCATTTAAAAAATTCCCCATATGGGTTATGCAGTATCAAGGCGGTGCAACCAATGATAGAATTGATGAAATAACCATTCGCAAAATGAAATCTTTATCAATGAAAAATCAAGGGCTTGCAGATGAACTTTATCCTATTAGAGGGCCTCGGGAAAATAAATTTTCGGGTTTCTTTTATTCCAATACTCTTTTTGGTTCTATCCAAAAATTCCAGGGGCAAGAAACAATACAATTTAATGACGAAACATATTACAGTCTAATTTTATCAGGAGGGGTGTTAGTATGATTCTACCCCCCTCACTAAGATTCTGGCATACCAACCACAGCTAGCTGACATCAATTGGCCGGAAGCAGTCGTTTAACCAGCTTCTAACCATAGATTGTCTGGACTGACCCGGTAGACGATCCTGCCCTATAGTTCAACTACAAAATGTCATTTCTGACATCGAGTTGATTTCCGCTTCTCACTCATAACTGCCAGGAGTTAGCTTGGTACTTAACAATCACATTACACTTTATCAATCTTACCAATTGGATGAGCTTAGAGTGCAGAGCAAACGAGAGTTGCATGATCCCACCATGGGTTATTATTAATCTTTGTAGCGCGAACGGAAAATTGTGCTTCCCGCACCTCATCCAGCAATGCCTGAAGTGGTCGTAAGGTACGCCAAGGTTGACCATTCTTTAGCAATTGATGTTTTTCGATATCATAACAGTCAATGTCTTCAGGGTTGTGGGGGCTCCCACACATGGAACTGATCACAAAGTGCCCTTTGGGTTTAAGAACTCGTTTTACTTCAGCCAGGCAGCGTTGCCGGGCTTCTCCAATAAGACAATGCAAACAACTACCATCAACAATCAGATCAAACTCTAAATCCGAAAATTGAGGTAGGTTGCAGACATCACCAACAATAAAATGGGCGGTGAGATTAGCTTGTTGAAAGCGTTCTTCAGCCCATTTTATTGCAGTTTCAGCTAAATCTACTCCCCAAACTTCATAACCATGCTCGGTAAGATACTGCGCTGCCATTGCGCCATTTCCACATCCAAGCTCAAGAACCTTTGCTCCAGATGGTGGAAGATATTCATGTATGCTGAGCCAGGAAAACACCCGTTCCTGCTGTTCTTTCGCCCTTACATAACCATCTCCAGCCCATGCTGTAGCCCCGTTCGCTATCAGTTCACGATACTGTTTCTCGTAAATATTCATATTGGACATGCTTTACACTCAGCAAATAATCAGCTGTTACTGTATAGCCAAATAACGTGGATATGAAGACGACAATAAAGGTAAAGCGACAGCGCCGCAGTGTCTCCTGTAGAGGAAAAGTTATGGATTGAGAGTCATATTGAACCGTTGCCCGTGCTCAAGGCACACTGTTTTCAGCCACATCGTTGTTATTCCTGGCGAGATATTTTTGTGGCAACGGCGTACGGTCCACTTTTCACTCTTAGCGGCGTATTGGCACTGCCACAGGCATATCTATGTAAAAAGCGAAGGTATTATAATTCAAGCATTCATTTGCCCTGATATACGATAACGATGATAAATAAAATACTGGTAAGTGCTTGCCTAATGGGGTTCAAAGTGCGCTATGACGGAAGCGAGAAAGCACAAATGACCGATCAGTTACAACGCTGGCAGAAAGAGCAGCGTCTTGTGATCCACTGTCCTGAACTGGCCGCTGGGTTGCCAATTCCACGTCCCTCAGCTGAGATTGTTTCTACTGATGGTAAAGACGTAATGAAGGCGCAGGTCAGAATACTTGAAATTACGGGGCAGGATGTAACTGAGCACTATCAGCTTGCCGCCTGGTTGGCATTACGTACAGCTCAGGAGTCAGGTTGTACCGCTGCGTTGTTAACCGACGGCAGTCCAACATGCGGTAGCCAATTCATCTATGACGGTTCATTTAGCGGCCAACGTAAGTCAGGTATGGGAGTCGCAGCTTCGCTACTCACTGAACATGGTATAGCCGTGTTTTCTGAGAAGAGGCTCGCCGATCTCATTGCTTGGATTGATGAGAAAGAACGCTGAACATATTTTTCATTGAGATACGAAAAGAAATCAGCTTTTTTGTTTATTCCTGGACACCTTCTCAGGCCGCTTAGTGCCAGAAGCAGACGTCGATAAAGTCTCAATCAACTAAGCTTTTGGATTGGTTAAACCTCGCGTTTTTCCGCCCATTTCAGCATTGCATCGAGAGCAGGGCACAGCGCTTGCCCCCATTCAGTGAGTCGATATTCCACTTTCGGCGGCACCTGGGGATACACCGTCCGTGACACGATCCCGTCGGCTTCCAGCTGTCTCAGTTGCTGCGCCAGCATCTTCTGCGAAATGCCGGGGATCAGTTTTTCAAAATCTGAATAGCGCTGTATCTTCCCGTCAAAAAGATGAAAAAGAATGATCAATTTCCAGCGACCTTCCAGCAGGCGCAGGACATGTTCCACACCTGTGGCGGCAGATTCCGGGTTATATAACTTACTCATAATTCAGTAACTCACTTTTTCGTGCGTACTTGTCAATTTCACAGTCTATGTTGAATATAACAGTACTGTAAATAACGGGAGTACTGAGCCATGTCATTCACATTACCGCACGCTATTTCTACCTATTTCTCTATCAGCAATGGCGCAGATATCGCCAGAGTTAAGGATTGTTTTACCGTCGATGCCGTCGTAACCGACGAAAATAAAACCTATCAGGGCCACGTAGCGATCGGGGCATGGCAACGTGCCGCGCAGGCCACGTTTGACTACGGCGTTGAGCCCATTAAGGTTCTTAACGAAGGCGACCGGGTGACGGTCACCTCGAACGTCGTCGGTAACTTTCCCGGTAGCCCGGTAAAGCTTAATCATTCTTTCGGCCTGATCGGCGACAAGATCAACACCCTGGAGATTCTCTAATGTCATTGGATCTTGATTTCCAGGGTAAACGCGTGCTGGTTACTGCGGGTACCAAAGGCGTCGGTAAAGCGGTGGTCGGGCTGTTAAAACAGCAGGGTGCCAGGGTGTTAACAACCGCGCGCCACGCGCCCACGGAATGTATTGCAGACGTCTTTGTGGCGTCGGACCTGACCACGGTCAAAGGGTGTGCCTCAGTAGCGGAGGCCGTTCAGGCACGCCTGGGAGGAGTCGACATCATCATCCATGTGGCGGGTGGTTCTACCTCACCCGGAGGTGGATTTGCGGCGTTGGGCGAAGAGGAGTGGCAACAGGAACTCAATCTTAATCTGTTGCCCGCGGTACGTTTAGATCGTGCGCTGTTGCCAGGGATGCTGGTGCAGGGAGGCGGGGTGATCATTCACGTCACCTCTATCCAGCGTGAACTGCCGTTGCCGGAATCCACCACCGGCTACGCGGCAGCGAAAGCGGCGCTGTCAGCGTACAGCAAAAGCTTGTCGAAAGAGGTATCGCCGAAGGGAGTTCGGGTGATTCGCGTCGCACCCGGCTGGATCGAAACCGAAGCTTCGGTGGCAATGGCGGAACGACTGGCGCAGCAGGCTGGAACGGATTACGAAGGCGGTAAGCAGATCATCATGAAGGCACTCGGGGGTATTCCGCTGGGGCGCCCTTCAAAACCCATTGAGGTGGCTAATCTCATTGCCTTCCTCGCGTCATCTTATGCTGCCGCCATCACCGGCACTGAATATGTGATAGATGGCGGCACCATCCCGACTGTATAGACAAGTATCTTAATCGGCTCATGCTGGTAGCGAATGATAGGCTTGCGCCCTCCGGGATAAAGGAGCCAGAACCAGGAACTCAACTCAAAGCCACGTAAGTGGCTTTTCTATGAAGTCTTAAACGAGACTGCTGGGTGATACCATGCTCCCATTCTCTTCTTCTCTAATGTCCGCTCCTCGCTCATAGCTGCCCTTTGGTAACTCCTGTGCCAAAAGCGGAAGTTACCTCTCGGGGGCATTAAAGATTAGCCTTGGTTATTATGATAAATTCATTCAACTGTCAGGGTTCAATTAGGGTGAGAAAAATGCTCTTGGAAAAGCTGAAAGCACTTGAATGCAGTCTTCACGGTGTCCGGCGGAATGATCGGAAATGGCTTGAACAGATATTGCATCCCGAATTTCGGGAAATCACACGGTCAGGTGTAATAGTTGACCGCGCGGAGACGATAGCATCTTTGACTGGCGAATTAAGTCCAACGATCATTCTTAGCAGTGATTTCCGGCTGATCAGCATGGGAGAGTACTGCGCCATTCTGCACTACAAGACGTTTAATTCGGACGGCAGCCGAGCATCCCTACGTTCTTCTTGCTGGGTGTATTCTGACAAGGGGCAATGGGAGTTGGCTTTCCATCAGGGAACACCAGAGGCGGGTGCGGTATAAGTTCGGCAATGACACGCTAAAAAACCATCAGCCCGGTGGGTATCTCTTACAGGCATGAAAAGCCAATGTCAGCTCCCCGCTCAAAGCTGAAACTCACCAAAGCCAACGTCGCTTGGGTTCTTGCCAGATCCCCTGCCAAAGGTCAAAACGCTTGAGTTGTTCAAGTTTCTGTAGAACAACATCTTCACCCACGGATGAGAGAATTCGCTCTGGAATTGAAATGCCGAAAAGGTCTTCAGCGACCGGGAATATTTCACATTCTGATGTAAGTGACCCCAACGATTTTTCTATCTTCTTACGCTCTGCTTTTACAATTAACTGAAGTCCCATCAGCATTTAAACTCCACAATGGCTGCCTGCTCAAACGCTTGTCTGACCTGGGCCAGGACCTGGTCAGGGATTGATTGTCCTCTAATATCATAGACGACCCGGCAAGTTCGAATGTGCGATGGAAGCAGTGATAGTCCGTAAGATATTCTGGCAATATTGTACGCAATACTGAGTTTTATAGATTCCGGGGATGCCAGGCTGTGGCTGGCTACAAGTAGAAACTCTCCATGTTCATCATTAATAAACTCTGGGGTAAACATCACACCTCCCTTTTATTACCTTCACCGATTTCTATCAATTGAATGCCTTTTCATCAAAAATTTATCATAGCTGGTATCCTGACCGAAAAACGATGTCCGCTTCTCACTGTGCCGGAGGCGGACATCACAAGCAGCACAGCGTATTAGTTGTCAATGGTGAGGAGGCGGTGTCCGGATGTCGTGACAAAATATCTCTATTAGTGAATGCTCCGGTTAAGCGGGATACTTACGTATGCAAGCCAGATTTCTTATTCGACACGCTTCACCTCCGGATGACGCTCTGTTGCCGCCTCATGTAAAATGTCATCAAGCCAACCTGGAATTTCTGCCTCTGTCAGATCGTTCGGAATTGCGATGTCGTAAAGCCGGGAAAATTTTCGCTCTGTCAGGTCTGCGCGGAATACCAGCCAGCGCTCCCCCTCACGTTTGATACCAAGGTGTCGTCCAAAAACGTTGTAGATCAGCATTATTAATCTCCTGGCATTTTCATCAAAGTAAAGGTGACAAATTCACAGAGTTTTTTTATTTTAAGCTGATACTATTATTTTTCGCCCATTTCCTTAATCTGCCATTAGCATTGGCATAGGGAGATGATGTGTTAAATGAGATCATTCGCCCCATAGTCCATTTTGTGTACCATGGTTTAGCATACAAAGCGTCATCAGTGAGCCCATCAATAAGTTTCACTATTTCATCTTTTACTTCCTCGAGCTCAGTAATTAACGCGTTATAATCCAATTCGCTATAATCAGAGTAAAATTTTTGCGCCAGAAGCCCAAGTTGATTCCACTTAAAACCGGTTTCTGGAAAATTAACAGGCAATCCTTTCCCGTCGGAAGTGATCCACTTTACAACCAGAGTGTTCCACCCGAGCAGATAGGAAACCAGATCGCGAACACTCATTTCCGTGCCCTTGCAGTGTCCATCCATTGAGTTATCTAAGGTGAGTTCGGGGGGGATGGCATTAAGATAACTAATTAATTTATTGAAATTTTTATCGATTGCTAAAAGCAATTCAGATTTTGTTTGCGGTACATTCATACAGAGTTACCCCGCACTTCAGAAGAGATCCATAAAGACGCCATGTGGTGTTTAAATATCAATCAATTATGTACTTCCTGGCATGAAAGGGGAAGTCCCTGTAAACAGCTCTCTCTTTGTTCAAGGCACATGAATCACTCGAGGTTTGAGGCTATCAGGGGCTGCGACAGCAGCCCTGACGGGATGCATCTGGATCTTTTGTGCAGCCGCTTGTCTACGACGTTTCGTCATTGGGCCTTTTGTCAGCTGTTCGCTCGAAGCAGCCTGATGGGCTTCACCTACATATATTTTCCCAGCCGGGAAGAATAAATATCTAGGTAATAATTCATATCTTCTGTGGCATGGTGGTGTCAACGGACCTGAGAGAGAAGTAACAGTATCAGGAAATATTTCTAAAGATGATTTTTTTATGCTTCAGGAATTTAAAAAATTAAAAAATGATGACATTGCATTCTATAGAAGAATTGGTGTGAACATCAGGGTGTCATTTTGTCCGCAATTAAAAGATGACTATAAAGAAAGATTTCCGGAGAAATGGTTTTCATACCCTCCGGAAGACTTGGAAAAATTTGGTATAAAAAACATTCACTACGCCATTTCAGCTTCTCAATGGGTTCTCTCCATGAGAAATAAGCACGTTATTTTTGCCAGTTACTGTAATTAGGAGAAACAACAATGCGTGAGCTTTCTTTAAGTGAAATCCTTACGTCCTTTGTGAGTACCGCCCCATCATCTGTATCGGGGCGGATCGAGTGTGTATTTATTGACAGTGCAATCGAACTACGTTCAGAAGCTATATGTCACTTTCAAGCTTCCAGTGGGCGATGCTTTTCGTTGCACAATCGGGCTGTTGCGTGCATCACCAGCCAACTGCGTAAAGCCTGTTGCGGCAACCACGCTCCAGTCTTGGTTGAACTTGTGTGTCCAGTCCATATTCAGTGAATAGGCATAAATCCCGGAACCGGCATCATATTGACTAAACCCCGATGCGGCTGACTGTGATGAACTTACCCCGTAGTAAGTTTGCATATAGTTGCCTGTTCCCCAACTGCTGGTCAGCGCCATCGTCACGGTATTTTCCGATGAGCTATAAAGCGGGCTGATAATGCCGAAATGCAGGGCCGCGCCATTGTCCCGCTGAGAAAACGGCACCTCAGCCTGCAATTGCAAATGAAGCCAGTCGGTGACCTTATACCCCAGACCCAATGCCCCGATAGCCGAGCCTTTGATATCGCCCATACCCCGCAAGTCGTCACTGCCATCGCTCAGTGAGTCGCTGTCCACGTCATGATCCTTACGGCCTGCGCGATAGCTCAGCGCAGTACTGTAATCCAGCTTGCCGGTGCTGTTGCCGTAACCGATACCCCGCGTGGTACTCACGAAGAACCCATTATGCATCGAGTAATCAAGCACCAGGGCTGTCGTGACGCGGTTTTCATCCGAACCAGAATAAAGTGGCGTAACATCCACGCCTCCTCCCAACGTTAAGGCGTTACCCTGTTGTGGTTCTGCCGCAAGTGTTGGGGTGGCCAGTAACGCCAGCAGCGCGCCCGGCAGCATTTTTATCAGGGTGCGTCCTGAGAGTGAATAGGGGAACTTATGACGCAGTTCGAAGTTGCTCATTAAAGAAGTCCTTATGGATTCAAACGATTACGATACAAGCGGGTTTTAAACGCCAGAACGCTCAGTTTGAATACGCACCCTAAAGTTCTCATGAGCTAAAAATGAAGAAATACTTAAGCACGTACCGGTGACACAAACCTGATAAATTTCCTGATACCGTTTTTTTCTTCAGACGTTCTTCATTCACTGTTGATAACGTAACTATTGTGAAAATTCTCCTCATCGAAGACGACCTGGATCTCGGCAACGGCGTACGTATTGCCCTTGCAGATCAAGGATTAGATGTCATATGGGTTCGCCGCAAAGTGGATGCGCTGCATCAACTCGATGCCTGCGTGCCGGAACTTGTGTTGCTCGACCTCGGACTGCCCGACGGCGATGGCATGAGCCTGATGGCGTACTTGCGCCAGCAGCTCAAGGGGATCCCCGTCATCATTCTGACCGCGCGAGGCACCCTGCAGGATCGCCTGTGCGGGCTGGATGCCGGTGCTGACGACTATCTCGTCAAACCTTTTGTTCTCGCCGAGTTGTTGGCCAGGGTAAGAGCACTTGCGCGACGCAGTTACGGTTTTGAGAATGAGGTGATAGAAATTCGTGGGTTATCTCTCCACGTGCCGACTCGTCGCGTGACAGTGAGCGCGCGGAATGTTGAGTTGACGGCAAGTGAATACGCGCTGCTTGAAACTTTAATGATGCGCACTGATCGCGTGCTTACACGAAGGTTTCTGGAAGAAAGGATATTCGGCGCCAAAGAAAATATGAGCAATGCACTCGATGTGCATATGGGTAATTTACGTCGCAAAATCGGCGACGGTTATGTACGAACGGTGAGGGGCGTAGGGTATGTCATTGATACCGTACCGATTCAGAAAGGGGCTGGTTGATGCGAAATTTTTGGCGCCACCTGAGAACTCCAACGCTCGTACGGCGAATTATGATCGCCCAGATGTTACTGCTTACACTGCTTTGGTGTCTTTTTCTGACCTACATTTTGTGGGAGAACTTGCGTAGCCCCCCGATGCTAACGGGCAGCAATACCTACGAAACCATTCTTACATTGGTTGATCGTATGGATGATCGCCCGCAGGATCGCAACGCGGTGCTGGAAAAGTTCAGCACAGCGTTGCGGGAAGGTTATGGCGGAGGTGAAGATCCGAAACTGTCAATCAGCCTAATCGTTCGGAAGAATAAAGAGATAATTTATTCATCTGATGGCGCTCCGTCAGGGGTGACAAACACCCTGTATGGGAAAATTCAGAGCATTCAGAGTGAAGGTCGCACCTGGACTAGCCGTACTCTCAAGTCCGGGAGATCCGATGCGGAGGTAACACTTGTCACGCCTGCCGGAGGCTGGAACTTTTTTATATACCTGAACTCGCGTGGATACTACATATTGCCGCTACTGGTGTGCATTCCTTTTCTTTTGTTTCCCGCGTGGCTGTCAATCCGTATTGCAATGCGACCCTGGAACAAGGTGATAAATGAAATTTCCTTACGAACTTCAGAAGATCTCTCTCCCTTAAAAGAAGTGCCAAAGCACATGGAGCTTCGCCAAATGGTGGACGCTACTAATCTATTTCTTGCCAGGGTACAAGAGAGTTCTGATAGGGAACGGGTTTTCATTGCAGATGCCGCTCACGAACTGCGTACCCCCCTGGCTGCGATGCGAATCAATGTGGAGGCGTTGCAGTCCTATGTAAGCAGTAATAATCAACAGGAGTTGCTGGCAGGGATTATTCGCAGCAATAGCCGTGCAGCGCGTCTTGTCAATCAGTTGCTACTGATGATGCACAGCGAAGTGCGCATTGACACTGTTATGGAGCCTGTGCCGCTGACAACGCTCATACAAGAGCGAATGGCTGCACTGGCACCGCTGGCGGCTGAGCGCAGGATTGAGCTCGAATTCTACTCTGATGATGAAGTCTGGATCACAGGCGTCAGGGAACGCCTGATGTCGCTGATTGATAATTTAATTGAAAATGCCGTGAAGTACAGCCCTGAGGGCGGACGGGTTGAGGTAGATGTACGATCACTTGATAAATCTACTCAGCTACGTGTTTCAGATGCAGGGCCCGGCATTCCATTTGAATTGAGGGAGCGCGTGTTCGATAGGTTTTTTCGCGATCCCAATCAGATACAAAGCGGGAGTGGACTGGGGCTTGCCATAGTCAAAGCGGTTGCGCAGCAACACAACAGCAGCGTATGCCTGAGTACGTCTGCAGAAGGTGGGCTCATGGTTACTGTTGACTTTCCAAACCACAAGTCCGCCTGAAAGAAAACATGATTTTGATACCAGCCCAGCGGAGGGCCTCTGTCAGAACAATGGAGTTGAAATTGAAATATTTGACGCTGTCTACACTATTATTTTCTATCTCAATCAGCGGGTGCGCCATAACCGTCAGCGAATTAAAAAGCAGTCAATCATCCTATGACGGCAGCTTCACGAGCAAGACGGAGCCCTCCGATACCTATCGAACCTTAAGGCACATGGCAAGGCAGTGCCTGGAATATGAGGCATATTCAGGAAATCCGGTCATCGTATTAAGCGAGTTTGACGGTGAGCGCAATGAAGGTGAGATCAATCAAAAGCTCCTTGCGCAGGGACTGTTGATTAACAACACGCTAATTGAAATAGAAAGACATGATGGGGACAAAGCACAGGTCAGCCTATACACAACCAAGAACATCTTGAGTGTGGGCATCAGGTCGCCAAATATAAGTGATATCAAGCGCTGGGCTGACGGCGATAGATCTTGCTAGAACGACACTCTCGTCAATACCGTGAAGCATCTCAGGCCATATGACTTAATCCCCCGTTGATTTACACACCGCGATTTAAGTAATGCCTTCATCAGTAATGAGAACAACTGCGAACGTCTGCTGTTCGCTCTCAGCAGCCTGATGGGCCTCACCTACAGCAGCTTGGTGCCTAAATCGGACCTTGCTAATATCCTGCCATGTCGATAAATGTGAGCCGGTCACCCCGGGCGCACAGGCACCTGTTTACGCACTGCGTTAGACAGAACTAACGATGTGGTCACTGAACCATGAACCGCCAGGGCATCGACAACGGCTTCCAAATCAGCCGGTTG
>NZ_JAHXYO010000037.1:0-20120 GCF_019969905.1 Rahnella sp. GSA61A
TCTGCAGGCGCGGACTTCATCGTGGCGCGGGCAACGTAAGGTTGCCCATCAGACGCCGTATAGATTTAAGCAAGCCCATCATAAATCAAAATCAACGTTGCAAAAAAGGGGGTGACCATAGATTTTTATGGGCAACCGTTGGGATCGGATGGCCTGTATATGAATCCTAAGGGGGTCTGGTGATCGCTATACAGTCCATTGCCTCTTGTGAGCTCGCTGATACCTTTGCACCGACTATTTGGTTATTCCCGATCCCTCCATGCATAAAAAAAGGCGGCTTATTCAGCCGCCCAAGACACAGGGAATTGATCAAGTATTACAAAGCGCATTAGCCTTACAGTTAACCTTTCACACCGCCTGCCGTTAAGCCGCCGACCAGCCAGCGTTGAGCAATCAGGAACACCGCCGTAATCGGGATAGCCGACAATATGGCTGCCGCCGCGAAATCACCCCACAGGTAATTTTGCGGGTTAAGATATTGCTGCATACCGACCGCCAGGGTGTAGCTGTTGACGTCACGCAGCAGTAACGACGCCACCGGCACTTCGGTGATGGCCGCGATGAACGACAGAATGAACACCACTGCCAGAATTGGCACAGACAGCGGCAGCAGCACCAGACGGAATGCCTGCCACGGGCTGGCACCGTCCAGCGCAGCGGCTTCTTCCAGCGAACCGTCGATGGTTTCGAAATAGCCTTTGATCGTCCAGACGTGCAGGGCGATGCCGCCCATATAGGCGAAAATCACGCCGCCGTGGGTGTTCAGCCCGAGGAACGGCACGTACATGCCGAGACGGTCGAACAGGGCGTATAGCGCCACCAGCGACAGCACCGCCGGGAACATCTGAAAAATCAGCATCCCTTTAAGCAGCGAACTTTTACCGCGGAATTTCATGCGGGCAAAGGCATAGGCGCAGGTGGTGGAAAGTGCGACGATGCCGACGGCGGTGATCACGGCGATCTTGATCGAATTCCACAGCCACAGCATCACCGGGAACGGCGGTGGCGTAACGCTGCCGTCGCTGTTGTTGACGGCAATGCCGAGCGCCAGTTTCCAGTGATCCCACGAGACCTGATCCGGGATCAGGCTGCCGGTGGCGAAGTTACCCGGACGCAGCGAGATGGCGAACACCATCAGCAACGGGAACAGGATCAGCGCCAGAAAGCACAGCAACAGCAGGTGTGTGACCAGCAATCTGACTTTCTGCGACTTCGGTTTAACCATAGGCATTGTTTGTTTCTCCTCAGTCGAATTTCATACGTGATGCTTTCAGGTTCACGACAGCCAGCGCTCCCACCAGCAGGAAGATTAGCGTGGCAATCGCTGCCGCCAGCCCGAAGTCCTGCCCGCCGCCGCCTTCAAAGGCGATGCGATAGGTGTAGCTGACCAGCAAATCGGTATGACCCGCTGGCGTGGTGGTGCCGAGCATGTCCGGCCCGCCGTTGGTCAGCAACTGGATCAGCACGAAGTTATTAAAGTTAAACGCGAAGCTGGCGATCATCAGTGGCGTCAGCGGTTTGATCAAAAGCGGCAGCGTGATGCGGAAGAAGTTCTGCATCGGCGTCGCGCCGTCCATAGCGGATGCTTCGTAAAGATCGTCCGGGATCGCTTTCAGCAGGCCCATGCACAGGATCATCATGTACGGATAACCGAGCCAGGTGTTGACGATAATGATCATGCTTTTGGCCGTCCATGGATCGCTGAACCACGCCGGTTTGATGCCAAACAGCGCGCTGAGCATCAGGTTGATCTCACCAAAACTCTGGTTGAATAACCCTTTGAAAATAAGAATCGAAATAAACGCAGGCACGGCGTAGGGCAGGATCAGCAGGATGCGGTACGCCGCTTTCCCTTTCAGTTCTTCCCACTGCACCACGCAGGCCAGCACCATACCGACAGCCACGGTGAGCACCACGGTCAGCAGGGCGAATACAACGGTCCAGACGAAAATCGACAGGAACGGTTTCTGGATCCCTTCGTCATGTAACACGCGAAGGAAGTTGCCCCAGCCGATGCCGACGGTAAAGCCGGGGCTGAGTTTTTCTGCCTGCCATTCGCCCTGAGCGTTCACTGCCTGATAGAAGCCGGTGTCCATGTTCGGGCGGTAAATCGTGCCGGTTTGCACATTGGTCAGCTGCTTCTTATCTTCACCGAGTTTGTACAGCGGCTGAGTGCCGGAGAACTGGCGCAGGGAACTCATGCGCAGCGTTTCGCCGTCGGGTAATTTCGCTGAGATCTGACCGAGGGCCAGACGGTTTTGTGTCACTACCCGCAACCCGGCTTTTTCAGCCGATGGCGCGGTTTGCGGCAGCATGTCCAGCGTTTGCGGCGCGGAAGCGTTGAAAGCAAAAGGCGGGGAAACCAGCGTCTCGCTGTTATCCGCCGACGTCAGTGCCAGTTGCCATCTATCGCCCGCAGGGAAGAGTGCGAAATTCAGCACCTTGCCGCCCTGGAATTCACGTCCCATGAGAACGGACTGCGCACGTTCAAAGGTCAGCTGGTTGGTGCTGCTGTAGTTAGTGAAGGCAATCGCGATGGTGCAGATCAGCGGAAACAACACAAATAACGACATCCCGGCCAGACCGGGGTACACGTAGCGCCACGAATACGCGCGGCGGTTGCCATAAATGTATAAGCCGACACCGGAGAGGATCAGGGTTAGAACGGCAAAGAGGTATTCACCCTGCGCATACATCAGCACGATCAGATAACCGGTAAAGCAGGCGAGCAGGGCGATGATCAGCCACTTAAGCGCATTGCTGAACGGCCTTTTTTTGGCTACTGGCATAGGGACAATCCTTGTAGTGGCGGTACGGAGCAGGTTGGCTCCGTACCGTTCATTGAGCTAAAACGCAGGCATTACTTGGTAATGCGGGTTTCTACATCTTTCAGTGCTTGCGGAACGGTCTGACGGCCATTCACCGCGTTGATGATGGCGCTGCGTTCTGCGTACCAGAAGGCGCTCATCTGCGGGATGTTTGGCATGATTTCACCGTTCTTCGAGTTCGCCATGGTGGCAGCAATGCGCGGGTCTTTTTCCAGTTTCTCCTGATAAGACTTCAGCGCCACGGCACCCAGCGGTTTGTCCTTATTCACGACGGCCAGACCGTCGTCGGTGATCAGGTAGTTTTCCAGGAACTCTTTCGCCAGCTCTTTGTTCGGGCTGGCGGCGTTGATACCGGCTGTCAGCACGCCGACGAACGGTTTAGACGGCTTGCCGTGGAACGTTGGCAGCAACGTCACGCCGTAGTTGATTTTGCTCTTGTCGAGGTTTGACCACGCCCACGGACCGTCGATAGTCATTGCGGTCTGGCCTTTGTTAAAGGCGGCTTCAGCGATGGAGTAATCGGTGTCGGCGTTGATGTGTTTGTTTTTCACCAGATCGATGATGAATTGCAGGCCAGCCTGTGAACCTGCGTTATTCACGCCGGTGTCTTTGATGTTGTATTTGCCGTTTTCATACTTGAACGCATAACCGCCGTCAGCGGCGATGATTGGCCAGGTGAAGTACGGTTCCTGCAGGTTCCACATGATGGCGCTCTTGCCTGTGGCGCGCAGCTCTTTGTCCAGCGCCGGGATTTCTTCCCAGGTTTTTGGCGCTTCTTTAATGATGTCTTTATTGTAAATCAGTGACAGCGCTTCAACCGCGACCGGATAGCCGATCAGCTTGCCGTTGAAGGTGACCGCATCCCAGGTGAACGGGAACAGTTTGTCTTTGAAGGTCTGGTCCGGGCTGATTTCAGCCAGCAGACCGGATTGTGCGTAGCCGCCAAAACGGTCATGCGCCCAGAAGATGATGTCAGGGCCGCCGCCTGTGGCTGCCACTTGCGGGTATTTTTCTTCCAGCTTGTCCGGATGTTCTACCGTGACTTTAATGCCGGTGTCTTTTTCAAATTTCTTACCGACTTCCGCCAGGCCGTTATAGCCCTTGTCACCGTTGATCCAGATGACCAGCTTTCCTTCTTCTATTTTGGCGAACGCGGAAGATGACAACACCAGCGTAGCCAGCGCCGAGAGTGCCAGTGTGTGTTTAACAATCTTTTTAATGCTGAGGGTCATAATCCAATCCTTTTGTAGTCGGTTTTTTTATCGTCTGAGACGGAAAAGACAGGGTACGACGCCAGTGTGGATTTAACCTGTCACAGCTTCATCATCCCCCCCTCTACGCCCCCACCTCTCAGAATGTGATCCCACCGACACTCTCAGGCGTTATGTGGTTCATCACTCAAAAATATGGTTCGTTTTTTGCCATTCAGATCACGAATTTGATTTTTGCTGTGAACTTTCATCCGGTTGCGGTGAATCGTCATCCTCCCTGCTCCTCCCCCATGAAAAACTTTGTTACGGATGATTACGGTTACCGGCTAATCCTTCACTCTTCGTTGCATTGAGTTTTCTCGCTGGCAGCAAGTACAGGAGTTCAGGATGGCGAGCGTTTCCCTTAACAGCGTGTACAAAGCCTTTGGCGACACCGTGATTTCCAGCGACATCAACCTGGAAATAGAAGAAGGCGAGTTTGTGGTGTTCGTCGGGCCGTCCGGCTGTGGTAAATCCACTCTGCTGCGCATGATTGCAGGCCTGGAAGACATCACGTCCGGTGAATTGAAGATTGGCGATAAACGCATGAATGAAGTGCCGCCCGCCGATCGTGGCATCGGCATGGTGTTCCAGTCTTATGCGCTTTATCCGCATCTGTCTGTGGCAGAAAACATGTCCTTCGGCCTGAAGCTGGCGGGGGCAAAAAAAGCCGAGATCAATCAGCGGGTGAATCAGGTTTCCGAAGTGTTGCAACTGGCGCATTTGCTGGACAGACGCCCGAAAGCGCTTTCCGGCGGACAACGTCAGCGCGTGGCGATTGGCCGTACGCTGGTTGCCGAGCCGACGGTTTTTCTGCTCGATGAACCGCTTTCTAACTTAGATGCTGCGCTGCGTGTGCAGATGCGTATTGAGATTTCACGTCTGCATAAACGCCTGAAACGCACCATGATTTACGTGACCCACGATCAGGTCGAAGCGATGACGCTGGCCGACAAAATCGTGGTGCTCGATGCCGGGCATATCGCGCAGGTCGGTAAGCCGCTCGAGCTGTATCACTATCCTGCCAACCGCTTTGTCGCCGGTTTTATCGGCTCACCCAAAATGAATTTCCTGCCGGTGAAAGTCACTGCTGCTGAACCTGCGCGCGTACAGGTCGAATTGCCGAACCGCCAGCAAGTCTGGCTGCCGGTGGAAGGGACCGACGTGAAAGTCGGCAGCAACCTGTCACTGGGTATCCGCCCTGAACATCTTCTGCCAAGCGACGTCGCTGAAGTGACGCTTTCCGGCGAAGTGCAGGTCGTCGAGCAACTGGGTAACGAAACACAGATCCACATCCAAATTCCGGCAATTCGTCAGAACCTGGTGTACCGCCAGAACGACGTGGTGCTGGTAGAAGAAGGTGCAACATTCGCCATCGGTTTGCCGCCACACCGCTGCCATCTGTTCCGCGAAGACGGAACGGCATGTCGCCGGTTACACCCCGAACCTGGTGTTTGAAAGCACGCGATCCCCTACAGGAGAAAATGATGATCACAATGCGTAGTTCTTCCCTGGCGCTGGCAGTGGCTGCTGGCATCCTTTCTACACAAGCAATGGCGGTGGATTTCACAGGTTATGCCCGTTCGGGTATTGGCTGGACCGGCAGCGGCGGCGAGCAGCAATGTTTCAAAGCGACAGGTGCAGACAGCAAATACCGTCTCGGTAACGAATGTGAGACGTATGCAGAGTTGAAACTGGGTCAGGAAGTGTGGAAAGAAGGGGATAAGAGCTTCTACTTCGACACCAACGTGGCGTATTCCGTTTCTCAACAGAACGACTGGGAGTCAACCGATCCGGCTTTCCGCGAAGCAAACGTGAAGGGTAAGAACCTGATCGAATGGCTGCCGGGTTCGACTATGTGGGCCGGTAAGCGTTTCTACCAACGTCATGACGTTCACATGATCGACTTCTACTACTGGGATATTTCAGGTCCTGGTGCGGGTCTGGAAGATATCGATCTGGGCTTCGGTAAACTGTCTCTGGCTGCCACCCGTAACACCGAAAGCGGCGGTTCATACGGTTATATCGCTGACCAGCGTAATGAAGTGCCTACCTCCAACGACGTGTTCGACGTGCGTCTGGCAGGCCTGCAAACTAACCCGGGCGGTGTGCTGGAGTTAGGGGTGGATTATGGCCGTGCTAACGCGCGTGATGGTTATTCACTGGCTGACGATGCGACCAAAGACGGCTTCCTGGTCACTGCGGAACATACGCAAAGTATTTACAACGGCTATAACAAATTCGTGCTGCAATATGCCGCAGATTCCATGACGGATCCGGGTCAGGGCGCGGCGAACGGCCACTCGAATGGTGCCGCCATCAACAACAACGGCAGCATGGTGCGTGTGCTCGACCACGGTGCTATCGACTTCAACGACACCTGGAGCCTGATGTACGTGGCGATGTATCAGGACGTTGACCGCGATAACAACAACGGCACCACCTGGTACACCGTCGGTGTCCGTCCGATGTACAAATGGACCCCGATCATGAGCACCTTGCTGGAAGTCGGTTACGACAACGTGAAATCCCAGCGTACCGGCGACAAAAACGGCCAGTACAAAGTCACCCTGGCGCAACAATGGCAGGCGGGCGACAGCATCTGGTCACGTCCGGCCATCCGCGTGTTTGCCACTTATGCGAACTGGGATGAAAAATGGGGCTACGACACTGACAGCGGCGCAAACAATGGCTTAGCGATGAACGACACCAGCACGACCACATACAGCCGTGGTAATGACGACGAAATAACCTTCGGCGCCCAGATGGAAATCTGGTGGTAATTTTTTCCTTCCTCCTTCGCGCTGCCGATGCGTTGGCTGCGCGTCCTCGCCCTGGTCACGTAGTTGTCTACGCTCCCGGGGACTTGGACGCTTGCCGCCTTCCGGCAACCCGAAAGAGTTTGGAAAAATGGCAATGTAAGTTTTAAAAAAACGCAGTAAAGAAGATGTGCTGGCTGGCGGATTATCGCTGATGACCGCCAGCCTTCATGGTGATTTCAAAGGAAACAATAATGAAAAAGAATCTGCTGTCACTGTGTCTGTCGCTGAGCCTGTTGGCTGCTGCCCCTGCTGTGGTGAACGCTGCGCAAAATGATGCGAATACTGCACCGGCTATTTCCAGCCAGACCTTACGCAACCTTTCATGGACGCCGCTGGTTCCGCCAGTGACGCAGGATGTGACGCTGGGGACGTCCAGCGCTGAAATTAATCAGGGTGAGATTCAGGGCGCCGTCGGGGCATTCGCTTTACCTGCTGACCGGGGTTCGCTTGAAATTACGCTGACCAGTATCGCGACCGGTAAAACCGTGTATGCGCCAAATGTTCTGGTGCTGGATGAGCAGATGCGTCCGGCTGCGTTTTACCCTTCCAGCTATTTCCCGTATCAGAAACCAGGTATCGTCTCGAGCGATCGTCTGGAAGGCACACTGAAACTGACACCGGCACTGGGTCAGAAACAAATTTATCTGCTGGTGTACACCACCCGTCAGGACTTAGCTGAGACCACGCAGATGGTGAACCCGGCGAAAGCCTTCGCTGCGGGCGTGGGTAACGCCGTACCGGATATCCCGGATCCGATTGCCCGTCATACCCCGACCGGCACACTGAGCCTGAAAGTCACTGCCGAGCAGAAAACCGGTAACGTGATGATTGGTCAGATCTTCCCGTCTTCCGCACCGGCAGCGGCAGCACCCGTAGTGGTCGGCAGCACACAAGCGCCTGCACCTGCGGCGGCTCCGGCCAAACCGAGCGAGCCAATGCTCAGCGATTCAGAAACCTACTTTAACGATGCGATTAAGAAAGCAGTGAAAGCAGGGGACGTCGATAAAGCCCTGAAATTGCTGGATGAAGCTGAGCGTCTGGGTTCCAAATCCGCCCGTAAAACCTTTATTGAAAGCGTGAAGCACTAAGTTTTTCAGCGCCTCCCCCGAGAAAAAGCTGGCAGTTTTTTCAGCTCCTCCCCCTGCGAAGGGGGAGGCCGGGAGGGAGTTTTAAACCCACCGAGTTTTATTCACTCCGCCTATTTGTTACCCTGTTGTTAATTCATTCAGCGGGGGATGTATGGCGTCTGCAAACTGGGTCGATTTATCGAAAGATAAAGACAGCGGGATCGAGACGATCCACGCCCATTTCGAAGGCCATGCTTACGATCCCCACTGGCATGACAGTTATCTGGTCGGTGTCACTCAGTACGGTTTGCAGCAGTTCAGTTGTCGCCGCCAGAAACATCAAAGCCTGCCGGGCAAAGTCTTTATGCTCGAACCGGGCGAAATCCATGACGGCGATGCGGTGCAGCCTGGCGGTTTTACCTATCACATGCTGTATCTCGATCCGCAATGGCTGAGCCGCGAGCTGGCGGCACGGCGCGATTCCCTTTCTCCGGCCGGTGATCCGAGTTTCGAAAATACCTTAGCGCAGGATCCGCAACTGGCGCAGGCGACGTCACGGGCTTTTCAGGCGCTGCACGGCAAAGACCTGCGCATTGTCCGCCAGACCGCGCTCGACGGCTTGCTCTGTGCACTGGGCGGCCATCTCACCTGGCAGCCGCCGCGACTTCAGGGGCATGCGCCCTGGTCGCGGTTGGCGCATCAGGCGCGGGAATATCTGCATGCCCACTTGCACGAAGACATCGGCCTCGAACAACTGGCAGCGGCGACCGGCGAAAGCCGCTTTGTGGTCAGCCGTGCGTTTAAAGCTGAATTCGGATTGCCGCCGCACGCCTATCTTATTCAGCTGAAACTGACCCGCGCCCGTGAAGGGCTGGCGCTCGGGCGCACACCGGCTGACGTGGCGGCTGATTTAGGTTTTGCTGATCAGAGCCATCTCGGGCGCTGGTTCCGCCGCGCCTATCAGCTCACGCCAGCACATTACCGGCGTCTGTGCACAAATCTTCCAGATTGAGAAAAAGTGACGGGTTAAGCTCATGTTTCAACTGAACCGGAGCCTGCCATCATGAATACGCCTGCAACCATTCTGCCTTCGTCACCGGAACGCTGCGTGATTGTCATCAACCAGCAACTTGCCGCCGGACATGCCGCCAATGCCGCCGCCGTGCTGGCCCTGACGCTCGGGCAACGCCATCCGTCGCTGGTGGGCGAGCCGCTGATTGACGCTGATAACCGCGTGCATCCGGGGCTGATCCCGATTGGCATCAGCGTGCTGGTTGCCGACAGCGAACAGCTCACGCACCTTCATCAGCACCTGCTTCATGATGACGAAATGGACGGAATTATTTTTCCGGTCGAAGGACAGCAAACCACGGATTACGCCGCGTTTCGCGAAGCGGTGTCTGTTGTGCCGACGGACAACCTGCAACTGCTGGGCATTGCGCTGGCGGGTAAAAAGAAAGTGGTGCGCAAGCTGACCGGAAAACTCGGTTTGCTCGGCTGATGTTTGTCATTTAAGCGTCACACTTGTTCTCTACTCTCCTGATATTCAAACTAATATCAGGAGTTTTCCCGTGCGTAAGTCCCTCGTTGCTCTGCTGCTTTTCACCCTCGGTTCCACTTTTGTCGTTCAGGCGGCTGACGAAGCCAAACCCTTTATCACCAGCCAGGAACTGGATCTGACGAAATATCTGCCCGCGCCACCGGCGGATGATTCGGCGCAGACCAAAGCGGAACTGAAAGAATTGCTCGAAATTCAGGCCACCCGTACGCCGGAGCAGGAAAAAGCGGCGATTGCTGATGCTGAAGAAAACGTCTGGCGTTTTGCCGATGTGATGGGGCCGGACTTTGATGCTGCGAAACTGCCGAAAACCGCTGCGCTGTTTGATCGTATTGTGGCGACCGAAGACGTGGTGGACGATCACGCCAAGAAAGCCTTTAACCGCCCGCGTCCTTATATGCTCGATGAACAAATTCATCCGCTGCTGAAAAAATCCAAATCCGGCTCATGGCCTTCCGGTCATTCTACTATCGGCTATCTGATGGCGACGGTGCTGGGCGAAATGGTGCCGGAAAAACGCAACGCGCTGTTCACCCGGGCGGCCGGTTACGCCGAAAACCGTCTGGTAGCGGGTTTCCATTACCGTTCTGATACCGTGATGAGCCGCACCGGTGCTGCACTGATCGCGCAAAAAATGGAAGAACAGCCAGATTTCAAAACCGAATTCGACGCGGCGAAAGCGGAACTTCGCGCACAGTTGGGCCTGAAATAATTTTCGTCAGTTCCTGCCTTTCCGGTAAAGTGTGGGGCGTAAAACTTGCAGAGGAAGGGACTGATGGAAAACAGATTCAAGCGGATGGCATCGCCGGTCGGGTTACTCACACTGGCGGCGAAAGGCGATAAGCTGACCGCCATTTTGTGGGAATGTGAAATCGACGGGCGCGTGCCGTTGGGCGATATGATTGAAGACCCGTCGTTTCCGATCTTGCTGAAAACCGAACAACAGCTGAACGAATATTTTGCCGGTAAGCGTACCCGTTTTGAGCTGGAACTCGATTTCACCGGCACCGAATTCCAGAAAGAAGTCTGGGCGGCGTTGCTGGAAATTCCGTTTGGTGAAACGCGCAGCTACGGCGAGATCGCCCGTCGTATCGGTCGCCCGAAAGCGGTTCGTGCCGTGGGCGCGGCCAATGGCCGCAACCCGATTTCTATCGTGGCGCCGTGTCACCGGGTGATTGGTGCTTCCGGGAAATTAACCGGCTTTGCTGGCGGGCTGGACAACAAGTTGTTGTTACTGAAGCTGGAAGGTCGTAAATCTTAGGGTTTTTATTGGGAAATAAATTGCTTGATGTCCGCTTGTCAGTCGATGCATAGTCAAAAAATAAGCAGTAAATAAAAAAGACAACATCACTTACAAACGGAGTTTTACCTTAATGGATCAGATTCAATCCCTCGAACAGTTCTTATCCTCAGTTCAGCAACGCGACCCGCATCAGGTCGAATTCTCCCAGGCCGTACGTGAAGTTATGACCACGCTATGGCCTTTCCTCGAACAAAATCCGCAATACCGCCGTTCTGCTTTACTCGAACGTCTGGTGGAGCCGGAACGTGTCATTCAGTTCCGTATCGCGTGGGTGGATGACAAAAATCAGGTGCAGGTGAACCGTGGCTGGCGTGTACAGTTCAGCTCGGCCATCGGCCCGTATAAAGGCGGCATGCGTTTCCATCCGTCGGTCAATTTATCGATTCTCAAATTCCTCGGTTTTGAGCAGACCTTTAAAAATGCCCTGACCACGTTGCCAATGGGCGGCGGGAAGGGCGGCAGTGATTTCAATCCGAAAGGCAAAAGCGAAGGCGAGATCATGCGTTTCTGTCAGGCGCTGATGCTGGAACTTTACCGTCATCTCGGCCCGGATACTGATGTGCCTGCGGGGGATATCGGCGTCGGCGGGCGTGAAGTCGGGTATATGGCGGGGATGATGAAAAAACTCTCCAACAACACTGCCAGCGTGTTCACCGGCAAAGGGTTGTCGTTCGGCGGCAGCCTGATCCGCCCGGAAGCCACAGGTTATGGCCTGATCTATTTCACTGAATCGATGCTTAAACGCCATGGCCTGGATTTCGAAGGTATGCGCGTGGCGGTGTCTGGTTCCGGTAACGTCGCACAATATGCAATTGAAAAAGCCATGTCACTGGGCGCACGGGTGATTACGGCGTCAGATTCTAACGGTACTGTCGTCGATGAAGCAGGCTTTACTCCTGAGAAACTGGCGCTGCTGACCGAAATCAAAGCCAGCCGTGATGGCCGCGTGGCGGATTACGCGCAAAAACTCGGACTGACGTATCTCGAAGGCCAGCAGCCGTGGAACGTGCCGGTGGATATCGCGCTGCCTTGCGCCACACAAAATGAACTGGATGCCTCTGCGGCACGCGTGCTGATCGCCAATGGCGTGAAAGCGGTCGCTGAAGGCGCGAATATGCCAACGACGATTGAAGCGACCGACTTGTTCACCGACGCGGGCGTGTTGTTCGCGCCGGGTAAAGCGGCGAATGCCGGTGGCGTGGCAACCTCAGGGCTGGAGATGGCGCAGAACGCTGCGCGTCTGAGCTGGAAAGCCGAAGAAGTGGATGCGCGTTTGCGTCACATCATGCTGGATATTCACCAGTCGTGTGTCGAATACGGCGGCGAAAGCCAGCAGACGCAGTATGTCCGTGGCGCAAATATCGCCGGCTTCGTCAAAGTCGCTGATGCCATGCTGGCGCAGGGCGTGCTGTAAGCCCAAAGTCAGGTTTCAGAAACAACAAAGCCACCTTTGCAGGTGGCTTTTTTATGTGGGCAACATACTCAGAAGTGCGTATTCAGGCTCATGTAGAACGTGCGGCCCGGTTCGTTGTAGGTTGCCGCGCCTGCGCCGTACATATAGGCGCCGGTGGTGGCATTACCCACAGTCTGGGCATTACCCGCACGGAACTGGCGTTTGTCGAAGACGTTATCAATACCCGCCGTGACGCTGACATTTTTGGTCGCGGTGTAGGTGCCGCTCATGCCGACCACAGAATACGGGCTGACTTCATTTTTCTCACTGCCGGTGACGGCTTCACCCTTGTAGTTGTATTTCTTTGGCTTCTGACGGCCATACCAGGTCAGGGTAGATTGCAGAGAGAGATCTTCCGTTGCCTGCCAGCTCAGCGTGGAGTTGATGGTAAATTCCGGGATGATCGACAGATAATCGCCGGTCTCTTTGTTTTTACTTTCAATCATGTACGTGCCGTTGTTATTCCAGGAAACGGTGCTGCTGACCGGAATATTCAGCGTGCCCTCCAGCCCCTGAACCACGGCTTTCGGCACGTTTTCCCATTTATATACATCAGTTGTGCCGGTGGAGGACGTGCCGGTTGGCAGATAGCCGGATTCGATTTTGTTGCGATAATCGTTGCGGAAATAGGTCACGCCCGCCTGATAACCGTTGCGGTGGAATTCCAGTCCGATCTCTTTGTTTACGCTGGTTTCCGCATCCAGATCTTTATTCCCCACCAGATAACAACCGCCGCCGCTGGCCGCACAACCCTGACCTTTACTGTACAGCACGTAGTTTGGGTTGGTCTGATACAGGCTCGGCGCTTTATAGGCGCGGGCGATACCCATTTTCAGGGTGAAATCGTCGCCCAGTTCCTGAGACAGGTTCAGCGACGGGCTCCAGTTATTGCCGACAATGGAGTGATGGTCGAAACGCAGACCCGGCACCAGCATGGTGCTGTCGGTCAGCTCAATATTATCTTCGGCAAACAGCGAGAAAATCTCTGCCTGAGAATAGGGGCTGCGGTTGGTGCTGTCGGTACCGGCAATCGCGCCGCCGAGCATAGCCTGCGTGTTGGAAGACGGATCTTTCATCTTCTGCTGGTTCCATTCCGTGCCGAACGTCGCGGTTTGCGGCACGCCCAGCTCAAACGGAATACTGACTTCGCTGTGCGCCAGAATGTCGCCCAGTGCGATGGTGTTGAAGTCTTCGTCAGAGAAGATGCCTTCGGTACCGCCCGCCAGCCCTTCATCCATGCGCGAGTTACGGGTTTTTTCGTACTGCACGTAGTTGCTGGTGGTTACACCGTTATCCCACGCGCCTTTGTAGGTCACCGAGTAGGACTGGCGGTAAATGCGGTTAGTCTCTTCACCGTACATGCTTTTCACCAAATCACTGGTGTTGGTGTTCTGCGTGTCGCCTGCGTACAGGTTGCCCTGACGGCTGTTGGACACTTCAAATTCCAGTGACTGCATGCGGGCAAAATCCCAGTGCAACAGGGCGTCGATATTCTTATCGATCACGCCTTCGCGACCTGCCGGAACGGTGTCGGCATAGGTGCCGGTACGCTCAGACTGATGACCGTCGTTGATGTACTGCGCGTCAGCCTGCGTTTTGCTGTAGCCACCGAACAGGCGGAAACTGAACTGATCGTTGAGCGGGCCGGAGAGGCTGAAATCGGTACGTTTGGTCGAGCCTTCGTCCTTATGTTGTGGTGCGTTCAGATAGGTATTCCAGGAACCGTGCCACTCCTGAGTGTCTTTTTTAGTGATGATGTTCACCACGCCACCCGCCGCGCCGTTACCGTAACGCGCCGCCGCCGGGCCGCGGATCACTTCGATGCGCTCGATCATATCGGGCGGAACCCAGCTTGTGTCGCCGCGGGTATCACGCTCACCGCGCCAGCCCTGACGCACTGAGTTGCGGCTGTTCACCGGCTTACCGTCGATCAGGATTAAGGTATTTTCCGGGCCCATACCCCGGATGTCGATCTGGCGGTTATTACCGCGCTGGCCGCTGGTAGAGTTGCCGGTCAGGTTTACGCCGGGCATGGTGCGGATAAGTTCGTTGATGTCGCGTGCCGGAGGGCGTTTTTGGATTTCATCAGAAGTGATGGTGGAAACGCCGGGAGCCTGAAGGTTTTGCTGTGCGGCGGTGACAACCAGTGTGTCGCTGGTGTCTTCCTGTGTTTCTGCGGTGTTCTGGCTGGCGTCTGTTGTGCGGGTTGTGGTGCTTTCTGCCGCGCTGACGGGCAAAGAAAGTGCTGATCCCAGCCCGATTAAGGTTGCCAGAGAATAGTGTGGTAGCCTGCTTTTCATAGTGGATTCTGCCCTGAAATCCATCCGTTCCTGCAAAACAGATTTAGTGAACAGGAGGATGGCCTGTTGTGTGTGTATTTTTATCGTCCCGTTTACGGGCGGTAACACACTATTGCAAATGCAAACAATTATCAATACGATTCCCATTCATAATTTGCAGGAAGCAGGTCAATTATTCTGCAAATTATGCCTTCTCTCATTGCCAAAAGACTGTAAAGCGTAAACATGATGAAATCGCAGTTTCCGGAAAAACCCACCGCGCAGGCGATGTTAGCAAGCTCTCAGGCGGGAAGTGCCGAATGGTGGAAAGACATTAAAGCGCAAGGTTCACCCTTGATCGAACGGCTGAATGATGACGTATGCAACGTGACGTTCTTCTGGCGGGATCCGCAGGGCAGTGAGGCGACATCGGATTTCCAGCGGGTGTGGATCAACATCAACGGCATCACCGATCACCATCAGTCTTTACCGCCGCAAAGTCTGCAAAGACTTGCGGGAACCGATGTCTGGTCGCTGAGTATTACGCTGCGCTCCGGCTGGCGCGGCAGCTACAGCCTGATCCCGCGCACCGGGCCCGGCAGAGAGTTCCCGCAGGATCCCGATGCCTATACCGCCATGCTGGCTGCGCGGGAATGGTGGAAAGATATGTTCGCCCATGCGATTTATGACCCGCTGAATCCGAATCAGCCGTGGCCGGGGGCGAAATCTCACGCGCTGTCGCCGTTGCATATGCCCGACGCATTGCCGCAGCCTGCCTGGCGGGAGTTTGATCTCCACGGTGCCGCGTTGCCACAGAAACCGGCAAAACTGCAAACCTATCAGTGGAACAGTGCGCGTCTGGGCAACCGGCGCAAGGTCTGGATCTACGCCACCGGCGAAAGCCAGGATCCGGCATCGCGCCCGCTGGCGCTGTTGCTCGACGGCCAGTTCTGGGCGCAGCAGATGCCGGTCTGGCAGCCGCTGATGCAACTGACGCAGGAAGGCACATTGCCGCAGGCCGTCTACGTGCTGATTGATGTGATCGATACACAGACCCGCAGCCGCGAACTGACCTGTAATGCAGATTTCTGGCTGGCCGTTCAGGAGGAGTTATTGCCCGCCGTGGCGACGCTCGCACCGCACAGCAGCGATGCGAACAAAACAGTGGTGGCGGGGCAGAGCTTTGGCGGGCTGTCAGCGTTGTACGCCGGTTTGCACTGGCCGCAGCGCTTCGGTCTGGTACTCAGTCAGTCCGGTTCTTTCTGGTGGCCGCGACGTAATAAATCGCAGCAGGATGAAAATCCTGACGAGGCGGATTTGTTACTGCGTGCGGTGAGTAACGGGCTGGGGGCTGCCAGCCATCTGAAAATTTTCATGGAAGCGGGCAGCAATGAACGACTGATTTATCAGGTGAATAATCAGATGGATGAGCTGCTGAGCCGCACCAAAAACAGCGTGCATTATCGCGTGGTCGATGCCGGTCACGATGCGCTGAGCTGGCGCGGCGGATTAGCCGATGGCCTTCAATACCTGTGGAACGAAGAGCCATGGAGCACCGGAGATTCAACCGTTACCCAGCGGGATAATTAACGGTGTATGCGAAACCGGACAGTCGATAATGGCGCAGCGTAGCCCGAAAACCTGTTCGATCAGTGCCGGTGTGACGATGTCTGCCGGTGCGCCCTCAGCCAGTATTTTTCCATCGCGCATGGCAATCAGATGCCCGGCGTAACGACATGCCTGATTCAGGTCGTGCAACACCACCACCAGCGTGCGGCCGTTTTCCTGATTCAGGCGACACATCAGTTCCATCAAATCAATCTGATGCGCGATATCCAGCCAGGTTGTCGGTTCATCCAGCAATAACAACGGCGTTTGTTGCGCCAGCACCATGGCTATCCACACCCGCTGGCGCTGTCCGCCGGAAAGTGAATTCACCGTGCTTTCCGCCAGTTCGAATACTCCCGTCGCGTGCATGGCGTCGTTCACCGCCAGCGTATCTTGCGCTGTCCAGCGGCTGAACAGGCTCTGATGCGGGTAACGCCCGCGGGCCACCAGATCCGCCACACTGATATCGCCCGGCGCCGTTGAACTTTGCGGCAGTAAACCCAGACGTTTCGCGACGTCTCTGGTGCCGTAATCACCGATCAGTTTGCCGTCCAGAAATACCGTGCCGGATTGCGGCGGCATCAGGCGGCTGAGCGTGCGCAATAATGTGGATTTACCGCAGGCATTCGGCCCGATAATCACGGTGAGTTTTCCCTGAGGGATAGAGACGGAGAGTTCGCGGGCGACGATTTTTTTATCGTAGCCCAGCGTCAGATCTTTCGCATACAAAGGGGAAGAGTGTTCAGTATTCATGAGCGTCGCGACTCCCGGATCAGCAACCCAATCAGATAAATGCCGCCCAGACTGACGGTCAGCACGCCCACGGGTAACTGATAGGGCGTGAACAGCCGTTGTGCAGTGACATCGGCGGCGAGCAACAGCAGCGCACCGGTCAGCGCCGCGAAAAATAAAGCGTGCTGCTGGCTGGCGCAAAGACGACGCGAAATTTGCGGTGACACCAGCGCAATAAAGGAAATTGGCCCGGCCAGCGCGGTGGCCGCGGCGGTCAACGCCACGCCCGCCAGCATCAGCAATAAACGTGAACGCGTCACCGGTACGCCCAGCGCACAGGCGGCATCATCGCCCATTTCGAGCAACCGCATCGGAGCGGATAAGCAACGCGCCAGCATGCAGGCGACGATAATCATCCCGGTCGCCGGCAGGCTTTTCTCCCATGTGATGCCATTGAGCGAACCGGCATTCCACAAGCCAGCCGTCAGCGCCGATTCCAGCGAGGCGTGAATAATCAGCCAGGTATTGACCGCAATCAGCAGCGCCCGTACGCCGATACCGACGATAATCAGGCGGAACGTTTCGATGCCCTGACGCCATGCCAGGGCGTATACCACCAGTGCGGTCACGACGCCGCCTGCCATCGCGCCGGGGAGAAGGTCGCCCGCAGCGCCATTGAACAACACGATAATCAGCAGAACGCCGGTATACGCGCCGGTGTTAAAACCGATAACGTCCGGACTTCCCAATGGATTGCGCAGCAGCGACTGAAAAATCGCGCCGCTGATGCCGAGTGCGGCACCGAGAATCATCGCCATCACCACGCGCGGCAGACGCCATTGCGTGACAATAATGCTCAGGTTTTTCGGCCCGTCGCCGAGCAGGGCGCTGACAACCTGCGACGGCGTCAGTGCCAGTGTTCCGCTACCCAGCGCGTAAACCGCCAGCAGGATCAGGCATAACACCAGTCCGCAGGCGGTCAGAAAGGGGCGCGACAGCAGCAAAGGTTTTTTCAGCGGGCGAGGTTCTGTAAGAGTCTGGCTCATGGTTAACCTCTGTGTAATCCACCGGGACGGCGTACCAGGAAAATAAGCACCGGCGCGCCGATAAAGGCGACCACCACGGAAACCCGCAATTCTCCGGTAACCAGAAAACGCCCGGCGATATCGGCTGCCAGCAACAGCGTCGGGGTTAACACCAGCGTCCACGGCAGCATCCAGCGCGGATCCGCACGACAGATCCAGCGCGCCATATGCGGCACCATCAGGCCGACAAAGGCGATGGGGCCGACAGCCGCTGTGGCGCTGCCGCACAACAACGTAATCGCCAGTAATCCCAGCAACTGCGTGGTCGCGATTTTGGTGCCGAGCGCCGTCGCCAGTTCGTTGCCCATCGTCAGATTATTCAGGGAACGGGCCATCAGTAAGCTCAGGGCAACCGCAAAAGTCACCGGCGGTGTGATGGTTTTAATCACGGTAATATTGCGGATATCCAGCGAGCCAGCCTGCCAGAATCGCAACTGATCGTAGACGGTCGGGTTGAGCAGGGAAATCCCCGAAGACATGCCTTCCAGCACAGCGCCGAGCGCGACGCCCGCCAGAGTTAAGCGTACCGGATCCAGCTTTCCGCGTCCCAGCGCGCCGATCATGGCGACCAGCAATGTTGCCAGTAAGGCACCGGCAAACGCGAACCACAAATAGTGGCTGACATCCGTTGCGCCAAAAAAGGCGATACCGATAACCACCGCGAAAGCCGCACCCGCATTAACGCCAAGAATACCGGGATCAGCCAGCGGATTGCGGGTGAGGATTTGCATCAGCGTACCGGATAATCCGAGCGCCATCCCTGCCAGCAAACCGGCCAGCGTGCGCGGCACACGGGCATCGGTGACAATCACACAATCCGCCCCAGTACACTGGCCGTTCAGCGCTGACATCACGGTGCCGGACGCAAGCGATTTCTCGCCCAGCACCAGACTCAGCGCCATCATCAGGCAGAGCAAAAACAAGGCAACCAACAGCGCTGTGAGATTTTTTATTGAGCGGGACATCAGTGAGTTACGAACAGTTTTTCAAGCTGATTCAGCATGTTGCTGGCGCTGTAATAATCGAGTCTGAACGTGTCGTCACCCATGGCATACACGCGCCCGGTCTGCACAGCAGGTAACTTCGCCAGAAAAGGATTGGTCAGCAGCCGTTGTGCATCAGACTGACTGGCGGAAAATAACAGCAGCGTCTGGCCGTTCATCGCCTCCGGCATTTTCTCACCGGCAAGCTGGATGATGTCATGGCGTTTGCCCTGACTGTAACTGGCGGCGAAATTCAGCGGAACCGGCGCGAGGCTGAATCCTAACTGCCGGAGCAGCTGACCCTGCGGTGACGCGGGCGTCCACAGATTGGCGCTTTTGCCATCTGATCCATAAACCAGCGCGGACACCGGCTGCGGTGGCAAATGTATCGCTTTTTTCAGACTGTCTTCACGGGCTGAAAACTGCGCGATAACCTTGGCGGCATCGGTTTCTTTACCCGTCGCCCGGCCTAATTCGGTGGCGAGTTCCTGCCAGCTTTTATCGTCGTAATTGACCACCATAACTGGCGCAATGGCAGACAGCTGATCATAGAGTTTCAGTGCGGAATCCCCGCCTGTGGCGGCAATAATGATGAGATCCGGTGCCTGTCCGGCAATGGCTTCAGCATTCGGTTCGCCGATATAAAGCCGCTGCACACCGCGTTGTTTCGCGACATCGCCCCACTGGCGGAAAAAGCCCTGAGCATCGGAAACCCGATTATTGGGCGCAGTCGCCCCGCTGGCGATAACCGGCGCATTAATCGCCAGCAATGTGCCGGTGACGGTGACGCTGGTGGAGACAATCCGCTGCGGCGGCTGTTGTAATGTGATGCTTCCCTTTGAGGTCATAACTTGCCGTGGCCAGCCTTCTGCGAAAGCCTGCGTGGCGACAAGCAGCGATAACAACAGCGCAACCATCCCTGAAAAACGGCGAAAACCAGCCCTTGTCATTGGATCCATTCCTGATTCTTTAATGTTAATGGTTATCATTATTATATGCAGGGCGTATGGGGTCAATGACGAGAGATGACCTGCCCCCAGGATTAGATACAACCGTCAGTTAGTAATGTCGGTTTGTTTACCTTCACATTTTCCATTTCGCCACCGTGCTGCAAACTCTGATGGCGTCAGATAATTCAGTGCCGAATGTGGA
>NZ_JAHXYO010000038.1:0-17071 GCF_019969905.1 Rahnella sp. GSA61A
TTTGCCTGGCGGCAGTAGCGCGGTGGTCCCACCTGACCCCATGCCGAACTCAGAAGTGAAACGCCGTAGCGCCGATGGTAGTGTGGGGTCTCCCCATGCGAGAGTAGGGAACTGCCAGGCATCAAATAAGTGGAAAGCCCCGTACGAAAGTACGGGGCTTTTTGCTATGCGGAATTTAACTAAAAGTTACCTTTAACCACGCGCTGCATCACAAAAAACAACGCAAACGCAGGTAACTCGTCAACTTTCCTCTCTTCCTTATCCATTCGTTGCTTAACTCAATATTTCCTATCGATAAAAAATAGTCATAACCACGCTTATAGCAGGAACTATTGGGAGAAAATAATATGAAGGATACTCTGGGATCTCAATCTGAGAATCATGATCAGCAAGATAAGAAGAAACGTATTTTTGCGATTGTGGGGGCATCTTCGGGAAATCTGGTCGAATGGTTTGACTTCTACGTCTATTCCTTTTGTTCGCTCTATTTTGCTTCTTCATTTTTCCCCAGCGGAAACAGTACAACCCAGTTATTACAAACTGCAGGCGTTTTTGCCGCAGGATTCTTTATGCGCCCTATTGGAGGATGGTTATTTGGTTATATCGCCGATAAACATGGGCGCAAAAACTCAATGATGATCTCGGTCTGCATGATGTGCTGCGGTTCGCTGGTGATCGCCTGTTTGCCAACCTACGCGACGATAGGCAGCTGGGCACCGGTCTTATTACTGGTCGCCCGTCTATTCCAGGGGCTTTCTGTTGGTGGGGAATACGGAACAAGCGCAACTTATATGAGTGAAGTTGCGATTAAAGGACGTCGCGGTTTTTATGCTTCATTTCAGTATGTGACCTTGATCGGTGGGCAACTATTAGCACTTCTGGTTCTGGTTATACTGCAGCAGATATTCTCCAATGATGAGCTTAAATCCTGGGCGTGGCGGATCCCCTTTGCCTTAGGCGCTGTGCTTGCTGTCGTGGCGTTGTTCCTGCGGCGTTCACTGAACGAAACATCAGATAAACAAACTCGTGAGCATAAAGATGCTGGTACCCTCTCGGGTTTATGGAAGCATAAAAAGGCATTTATGATGGTATTAGGGTTCACGGCGGCAGGATCCCTGACCTTCTATACCTTCACCACTTATATGCAAAAATATCTGGTGAATACTGCCGGGATGGATACCAAAACAGCGAGTGCCTTAATGACCGTCGCCCTGTTTGTCTTTATGTGTTTGCAGCCTATTATTGGCGGGCTCTCGGATAAAATAGGTCGACGCAGTTCTATGTTGATATTCAGCGGCCTGGCGACTGTTTTCACCATCCCGATTTTGTATATTCTGCAAACCGTTACCAGTCCTTATATCGCCTTCGGACTTATTGTTTTGGCACTGCTGATTGTCAGTTTTTACACATCAATCAGCGGATTATTAAAGGCGGAAATGTTCCCGCCGGAAGTGAGGGCATTGGGTGTCGGATTATCTTATGCGGTTGCAAATGCTGTGTTTGGTGGTTCGGCAGAATATGTCGCCCTGACCTTTAAATCCTGGAATATAGAGGAAGTATTTTTCTGGTATGTCTGCGTAATGTGTTTGATCGCTTTGGTCGTATCGATGAAATTGCACCGCAAAGGAAAGGAAATACAGCTGTAATTCTTACGGAGAGAGTGCAGGGATGCACTTTTAATAATGGATAAGATGGTAAGCGCTGTAGCCAGCAGCTGCGCCTGCTATAAGCATAATGACAGGAAGCCTGAGAGCCAGGAGAATTTTTGCATCACAAAGTGGAATTCCAAATACAAAAAAGCCCGATCACGATGATCAGGCTTTCAGTATAGCCAATTACAGAATCCGGCTGATTAATCTGTCGATACGTATCCGGCGCAGACGGCGGATAAGCTTACGGACTTTCACCGGGTAATTAGGAATACTTTCCAGCTCCATATAATGCGAGACAACCTGCGTGTGCTGGCGTATTTCTTCCAGTTCTTTGTGTCGCGCGATCGCCAGCTCTTTATGCGGATCATGGATCAAAATGGCATTCTCCAAATCCAGACGCCAGGCGCGAGGATTCAGGTTATTACCGGTAATAAGTTGCCAGCGGTCATCCACCCACATTCCCTTCAGGTGATAGCTGTTATCACCGTCTTTCCACAGGCGGACAATCAACTGTCCGCTGTCCACGAAGCGTTGTAAACGGCTCAGGAAACGACGCAGATTAATTTCATACAAATACGGTAAGGCACCGATGATTTTGAATGGCTGATCCTGCGGAATATAAAAATCGTTTGCGGTTTTGTCACCCACGATAATTTCAACCTGCTTACCACGACGCAGCAGATGAATAATATTACGTGCCAGCATGGCAGGCATATTGAAATAAGGCGTACACAGCGTCAGCTTATGTTCCGTACTGGCCATGAGATGATGGATAGTTCGGTTAAGCTCATTTTGTTTGCCCAGACCGACGATAGGGGTCACTGCCAGCTCATCATTCCCTGCGCTGTCTTTGAAATGATAACCGCTGCTGCGCAGATTCTGACGGAACTGACGCGTTTCGTTTTTAATCTCAATGCTTTTCGGGCGATCTTCACGATCAAGACGCTGTACCGCTGCGGCTGTCAGGATCGACTTCTTCATAAAGTCGATCATGGCATCTGCCAGCGGGGCGTTGGACAGTAACTGATAGCGATCGTAGCGGTATTTTTCATGACGATGCAGATAAACATCATTGAGGCTCGCGCCGCTGTAGATCACCTGATCGTCAATAACAAAGCCTTTGAGATGCAAAACACCTAACGCTTCACGGGTATTGACCGGAACGCCATACACCGGCACGGAAAGCTCAGGATGCTCTTTTGCCATGCGACAATACCAGTCAGCATTGGTGTTTGACGCTGCCGCGCCAATGCGACCACGCTGCGCGCGGTGCCAGTCAACCAGCACACAAATCTCCAGTTCAGGACGTTGCTGCTTGGCGGCATATAGCGCCGACAATACATCACGACCGCCATCATCGTTCTCTAAATAGAGCGCGACCAGATAAATCCGTTGGGTGGCGTTGGCAATGGCTTCGAGCAGCGTCTTACGGAAATCTGCAGGGCAGTAGAGTGTTTTTACAGCATCAACCGTTTGGGGGAGTTTGGGCAGCTGAGCAAGGTGTTGTTGATGTTTATTACGTTTAAATTTTGACAACATCACAGTGCGCTTCTTCTCTCTTCATGTAATGGCTTTAGCGGCACAAGCAGACAGTGGTAACCGCACAATCGGTCGATAATACCATTAGTCCTGCCCCATGTGCGCATCTTTTGCCTGTTCATGGCGCAGGCTCGCAGCTTTCTGCTGCGAAATCCGGGTCTTTTCCAGTGCCAGTGAGAGGTTCACAATGCCGTCCTGGATCTGAATATCGACGTCGAATTCGAGTTTTCTGGCCAGCGTGATCATGCCACGGTTATTGGGCATCGTAATGCCGGTCAGACGTTGCAGGCCGTGCTCTGCCGCGTAATGGATCATCTTATCAAGCAGCCGCCTTCCGAGCCCCAGACCTTTCAGATCCGACCGCACCAGTACCGAGAATTCAGCATCAATATTATCCGGATCCGAGACCGCCCGGGTGACGCCAATAATTTCACTTTCATCATTCACCGTACGAATGGCGACGAACGCCATTTCACGGTCGTAGTCGATCTGTGTCATGTTCGCTAAATCTTCATGGGTGAACTCATTGATCTCACTGAAGTAGCGGTAATACAGGTCTTCCTTAGTGACTTTCAGGATAAATGCTTTAAGCAGCGGCTCATCTTCCGGAAGGATTGGCCGGAACAACGCGGGTGATCCGTCTTTCAGTATAACGCGCTCTTCCAACTCGCGCGGATAAGGGCGGATCGCCAGTCGTGACGGTGCCTCTGCTCCCTGTGCACAAAGCTGCATGGACACATCAAGCAGGCTGAGCTCACTGCCGGAAATCAGCAGAGGATGGATATCCAGCCGTTCGATCTCCGGGCAGTCGATAATCAGGTTCGACACATTCACCAGCAACTGACTCAGCGCCGGTATATCAAGAGGATGCAGGGCATGGCGGCCACGAATTTTTCCACTCTTCAGCGCCTGAACTACCTGATAACGTGCAAGCGTCATGTTCAGCGGCGGCAGGGAAATCGCCGCCTGTCTTTCAGGTCGCCAGTCGGTACCGCCTTCGGCCAGCATGATCAGCGGGCCGAATACCGGATCCTGTTCGACCACCACGCGCAATTCTTGTGAGCCTGGCCGGTTGGCCATGGTTTGCACCAGCAGCCCCAGAATTCTCGCTTGCGGAAACGCCTGTCTGGCACGGTCAAAAATGGCATTCGCCGCCTGCGCGACTTCGCTGGCGGTACGCAGATATAACATCACGCCCTGTACTTCAGAATTATGCGGGATGTCAGGGGAGCGCAATTTCAGCGCCACCGGATAACCCACCTGGCTGGCGATATTCACCGCTTCTGCGCTGTCGCTGGCAATCCACGTCGGCAGCACATTCATGCCGTACGCCTGCAAAATCGGGCGTACCTCATGTGTATCCAGCTGTGTCGTGCCTTCCGCCAGTGTGCGGGCGATCAACTGATGCGCCTGATCAGTGTTCTGCTCGAGGTCGGCCGGAAGTGCCGGTGTTTCTTTCAGCTGCTTTTGGTTCCGGCGATATTCCACCATATGCATAAACGCCGTCACCGTTCCTTCCGGTGTCCGGTAAGTCGGGATCCCGGCCTCGGTGAATAACTTGCGGGCTTCCTGCGAGGAAAACTCGCCGCACCAGTTGGTTAGCAGCGTGATGTATTTGCCACGCGAATGCTTATGCACAGCATCGATCAGATGGCTGGCGGTCACCGTACCGTGTGCGACGGCGCTGGGGGCGTGGATCACCAGCAGCGCATCGTAATCAGTGCTGTCCAGCAGGGTGGTCATCACAGCCTGATACAGCTGCGGTGTGGCGTCATCATGCAAATCCAGCGGATTCGAGACGGCAATATTGTCAGGCAGAATGGCACTCAGTTTTTGGCAGGTTTCATCGCTCAGTTTCGCCAGTTTGCCGTTACGCGAAAGCAACTGATCCAGCGCCATCGCGGCAGGAGCGGCACCGTTACTGATGATAAACAAACGCTCACCGCGTAACGGGCGCATATGGCTCAGCGTTTCAACGGCGGAAAACAGCTCGTGCGTATCCTGCACGCGCAGTAAACCGGCGCGCTGAATAGCCGCATCATAGGCGGCGTCGAGGCTAAGCGGGCTGTTGAGTAATTGCTGCGCCTGTCCGCTGCGACCACTTTTGATCACCAGAATCGGTTTATTGCGTGAGGCACTGCGTGAGGCAGAAAGAAAGCGCCGTGCATCGCTGATGTGTTCGAGATAGAGCAAAATAGCGCTGGTTTTACTGTCGCGGGCGAGGAAATCGAGCAGGTCATCGACATCAATATCCAGGCTGTCGCCCAGTGATACGAAATAGGAAAAGCCGACGGCACGCTGTTGCGCCCAGTCCAGAATCGTATTGGCGACCGCAGCCGATTGCGAAATAAACGCCAGCTTACCGGGCAGGATGGGCACCGGCGAAAAACTGGCGTTTAGTTTTTGCCACGGTGCAAGAATGCCCAGGCTGTTGGGTCCGAGCAGGCGCATCGAAAAGCGCTGGGCGCTGGTTTTGAGTTCAACGAATTGTTGTGGCTGTGAGGAAAGCACAATGACCGTCTTGCAGCCACGTTCGCCGAGCTGTTCGAGCAATGCAAGATTGCGGTCAGCGTGGGTACAGAGAATGGCGAGATCGGGCGACATCGGCAGGCTGGCGACATCCCGCCAGGTCAGTACGCCGCACACCGCGCGATAAGCGGGTGTAACCGGCAGCACCGGGCCATTGAATCCGCTGTCGAGCAGATTGCGCATCATCAGATATCCGGCCCGCCCCGGTTTATTGCTCGCGCCAATGACCGCGATAGATTCAGGTCGTAATAAGGCTTCCAGTCCGCGCTGACTCATAACGTCTCCGGTTCATCATGTTCCCATGATTCTAGAGGTTTTCTTCGTTCTTTGCTGTGAGCTGGTGCACCGGATGATGGGGTTTTCCGGCCAGATACTGGGTGCGGAAATGGGTAAAGTGGCGTGAGAGGCCCGCTGAAGCATCGAGATCACCGGCTTTTTCCAGCAGGGCGGCGGCCACTTCCACGGTGCAATGCAGTTCCGGGCGCGAGGCTTCCCGAAGGATATAGCCGGAGCTGGCGCTTACATCGAGAGAGAAAACCGGCAAATTATCCAGATACGGGCTTTTGCGGAACATTTTGCGCGCTTCGTTCCAGGTGCCGTCGAGCATAATGAATAAAGGCGGTTTGCTGCCCGCCGGAACTTCGGTAAACACCTGACGCGGCGGTTCGGCGAAAGAGGCGGGAAACACCACATAAGCCTGACGCTGCGGGTCCGCAATTGCTTCCAGCAGAGCCGGATCGGTTTGCGTGCGTGACCACAAAAACGCCTGCGTATCCGGCAACACGTCCGCGATTAAGCGACCCGTATTGCTCGGTTTCATCGGCTCCGTGTCAAACATCACCAGACAAAAACGGCTGGTGGCCTGATGAATTTCGCGCGTGGCGCAGATGCAGTGGCGTTTGGGCAACAGGCAGGTCTGACAGCGTATCGCCCGTGAACCACGCGCAAGAAAAGGACGGGTGGATCGGGCTAAACGCTGCTCACGCAGGCGAAGGACGGCATTGTCTGACATAGGCATTCCGGTATGCAAAAAACGGCTATTCTAATCGCCCGGTGGTGGCAGGCAAGTGGCTTGTGTTCGGAACAGAAAAAGGCCCGTGCGGTGACGGGCCTTCAGCAGGGCTTTATAGCGGCTTATGCGTTACAATGATTCATTAAGCCAGTTGTTGAACGGTGCTTTAGGCATTGCTCCACTCAACATATCGACCATTTTGCCTTCATTAAACACCATAATGGTCGGAATACTGCGGATACGGAACCGCGCGCTCAGTTCAGGTTCAGCTTCGGTATTAACCTTGATGAAGCGGATTTTACCGGCGCGTTCCTGTGCAACGTCTTCAAAAATCGGTGCAAAGTTAACACAAGGGCCACACCACGGTGCCCAGAAATCGACAACCACCGGCAGATCATCCTGCAGGTATTTGTCCAGCGTGGCGGCAGTCGCGTGAATGACATCGCCTTCAAAAAGTGCATGACCGCAACGGCCGCATTTTGCGCCGTCGTCGATACGATCCTCAGGCAGGCGGTTGGTGGCCTGACATGATGAACAAACCGTATTCATAAAATAGCCTCTACATTGCTTAACGTGAGAATGGTATCAACCACAACCCCGGTTTTATCCTTAAAAGCGGTAAAGAACACGGCTGATATGTTACTTATATGTTGTAAGTATGGGGTCGATACGTCACGTAAACAACGTGGTTTATTCAATGATTACGATAGTTTTTAGCTTTTGGTCCAAAGCCTGTGGCTTAGCTCACAGACATCAGGTAATCTTCGCGCCCTGCGCGTAGGTGGAGAGAAAAATGAACGATTCATTCAGTGGCAAGAACGGCAAAGTCAAAGTGATGTACGTCCGCAGTGACGACGACGGCGATAACCGCAATAACGATAAACGTCCTTCTAACAATAAAGGACGTCCGGGCGATAAACCTCGCCAGGGTTCCCGTCCAGACGATGCCCGCCGCAATGAGCGTCGCAGCAGCGATTCCCGTGGCGATTCCCGCGGACCGGCACCACGCCGTGGTGATGATCGCCCGCGTCGTCCGGCGCGTGACGACGACGGCCCGTACTCTTCGCCGTGGAAAACAGTTTCACGTCCGCCGGCAGATGAATCTGTTCCGGATCACGGCGGTATCAGCGGTAAAAGCTTTATCGATCCTGAACAACTGCGTCGTCAGCGTCAGGAAGAAACCCGTGTGTATGGCGAAAACGCCTGTCAGGCACTGTTTGCCAGCCGTCCGGACGCGATTGTGCGTGCATGGTTTGTGCAGTCCGTGACTCCGCGTTTCCGCGAAGCGCTGCGCTGGATGGCGGCGAACCGCAAAGCCTACCATGTGGTTGAAGATGACGAACTGGCGAAAGCCTCCGGCACCGAACACCACGGCGGCGTGTGCTTCCTGATCAAAAAACGTCAGGGTCTGGATGCAGAAACGTATCTGCAAACGGCTCCGGCGAAAGACTGTGTGCTGGCGCTGGAAAACGTCGGTAACCCGCACAACCTCGGCGGTATCATGCGTTCTTGTGCGCATTTTGGTATCAACGGGATGATGGTTCAGGATCCGGCCCAGCTGGAATCTGGCGCAGCAGTCCGTACCGCTGAAGGCGGCGCAGAACACGTTAAAGCCATCAGCGCGGATAACTTCCTTGAAGTGCTGGAAACCTTCCGTAAAGCGGGATACACCATCGTGACCACGTCGAGCCATAAAGGTACGGCGCTGGGCAAAGCGCAGTTACCGGCCAAAATGGTGCTGGTGCTGGGCGAAGAAAGTGATGGTTTATCTGACAGCGCATGGCAGCAGGGCGACCTGAGCGTGTCTATCGGCGGTACCGGTAAAGTGGAAAGCCTCAACGTTTCCGTGGCATCCGGTATTTTGCTGGCAGAATGGTGGCGTCAGAACCAGGCGTAATCGCCCGGTTTCAGCCATAAAAAACGGACGCATAAGGCGTCCGTTTTGCTTTCTGACATTCAGGGTTTATCTGAATCAGTGCGCACCACCCGCGCCACCGCCACTGGTGAATGGCGGTCGGGCGAACCAGATTAAAATCAGCAACACCAGGAACGCCCCGCCGGATAACCAGAAAATCTCGTTGGCAGAGATAATTAATCCCTGATTGGTGATCTCCCGCGCTATCCATCCTGAAGCCTGCTGGTGGCTCATACCGAGACCTTCGAGCTGCTGATAAGTCTGCGTCGCCGCCGGATTATACGGCGTGATGTTTTCCGTTAACTGGGCGTGATGCAGCGATTCACGGTTCGACCATAACGTGGTGGTGATTGACGTACCAATCGACCCCGCCAGTGTACGGATAAAGTTCGACAGACTCGATGCCGCCGCCATCCGTTCCGGCGGTAATCCCGACAGAATAATGGTGGTCAGCGGCATGAAGAAGCAACCCACCGCGAAGCCCTGAATAAACTGCGGCCAGGCGGATGCGCCAAAATCCATCCCCGGTTCGAACGTATACGCACGCCAGAAGAAGCAGTAGGCATACATGATAAAGCTGAAGGTCACCAGCTTTCGCATATCCAGACGGTGCGCGAAACGCCCGATAATCGGCGACATCAGTACCGGCAAAATACCCACCGGCGCGGACGCCAGACCGGCCCAGGTGGCGGTATACCCGTAAACCTCCTGCAACAGCTGCGGCAGCAACACAATCGCGCCGAAGTAGAGCATGTAGGCCAGGCTGATACACAGCACGCCGATGGTAAAGTTTCGCGATTTAAACAGTGACAAGTCGACGATCGGATGGTCGTCGGTCAGTTCCCAGACCACAAGGAAACAGAGCGCGACCACCGCCACGACCGCCAGCACGATAATTTCCGTCGAGTTAAACCAGTCGAGTTCTTTACCCCGGTCGAGCATCACCTGCAAGGCACCGATACCCAGCACCAGCAGCACTAATCCCACACTGTCGATCGGACGGATCTGCGTGGCGGTTTCGCGTCCCTTCAGCGTTCTGAGCGTCAGGAACACCACGGCCAGACCGATCGGCACGTTAATAAAGAAGATCCATCCCCAGTGATAGTTATCACTGATATACCCGCCGAGGATCGGCCCGCAAATCGGGGCGACGATCACCGTCATCGACCAGAGCGCGAGCGCGGTACTCCGCTTGGCCGGTGGATAGTTATTCAGTAACAGACTTTGTGATAACGGGATCAGCGGACCTGCCACCACGCCCTGCAACACACGGAAGAAGATCAGCATTTCCAGACTGTTGGACATCCCGCACAACCATGAAGCGAGGGCGAACAGTACTGTGGACCACAGGAACAGTTTGACCTCACCGATGCGTTTTGCCAGCCAGCCGGTGATCGGGATCGAGATGGCATTCGCCACCCCGAATGAGGTGATAACCCAGGTACCCTGTGAGTTCGAGGCACCCAGATTCCCGGCGATGGTCGGGATCGCCACGTTGGCGATCGTCGAGTCCAGCACCTGCATAAAGGTGGCCATAGACAAAGCCACCGTCATCCAGGCCAGCGGGGCGCCTACCAGCGGTTTATTTGCCACAGAGGCCTCCGGATGTTTTAGCCTGCATTGGCATGAATAACGTCAGCAATAATGGCGTTAACCGGTGCCAGATCCAGCGTCAGTGCTGAAGTCTGATACAACGGTTCGGTACGGACTTTATCGGCCAGCACCAGGCCATCGCGATTCTGAGTATCAACCGTTACCAGTGTCGATAAACCGATACGCAGCGGATGTTCAGCCACTTCCTGATCGTTAAGTTCGATACGAACCGGCAGACGCTGAACCACTTTGATCCAGTTGCCGGTGGCATTTTGCGCAGGTAACAGCGAGAACGCGCCGCCGGTGCCCATGTCCATACCGACGACTTTGCCGTGGTATTTCACGTCATCGCCATACATATCGCTGACCACGGTTGCCACCTGACCAATACGCATATTCGCCAGCTGGGTTTCTTTAAAGTTGGCATCAACCCAGATGTGATGCGCTGGCACCACGGCCATCAGGGACGTTGTCGGGCTGATCTGCTGGCCGATTTGTACGGCACGGCGTGAAACGAAACCGTCAACAGGGCTGCGCACTTTAGTCCGTTGCAGGGCAAGCCATGCGTCACGAACCTGCGCGGCGGCCTGCAGAACTTGCGGCTGTTTATCGACCGGCGTATCCAGAATCATCGCCTGATTGGCGTTGTACTGCTGAACGGCGACATCGTATTGCGCTTTCGCGGTATCGACGGCGTCACGGGCGTGTTGCAGTTCTTCGCGGCCAATGGCATCGACATTACCCAGCACAATGCGGCGCTTAAGGTCAGTCTGTGCCTGTTGCAGCTGGGTCTGACGCAGCGCGATATTGGCCTGATATTGCTTGCCGTTGATGATCAACTGATGCGTCTGACGCACGCTGTTCGCCAGCGCCGTTTTAGAGCGCTCGAAAGCCTGCTCTGCATCGGTCGGATCGAGGGTCACCAGCACGTCGCCTTTTTTCACAAAGTCGGTGCTGTCGAAGTTGACGTCGGTCACGCTGCCCGACACCTGCGCCATAATCTGTACCTGATTACCGGCCACGTAAGCATCGTCGGTAGACTGGAAATGACGTAATACCAGCAGCCAGTAGAACAGGTAGGCGATGGCAATAATAATGAAAATTCCGGTTAACAAGAGCATCGCGACTTTGCGCGTCTTTTTCTTATTTTTCGGAGCTTGCGGCGTTGCCTGAGTGTCGGCATTTGCGCTCATGGTCTTCTCCACACTGAGTCTTTTATTATGATTTTTGGTCCGCGGCAGGGGCCTGATAGCCACCCCCAAGCGCACGGATGAGACTGATTTTTGCCTGCATCAACTGACTGCTGGCAGTGAGTTGCGCCTGCTGTTGTTGCAGGAGTGCTGACTGGCTGGTTAACAGCTCATCCCGTCCGATGACGCCAGCGTTGTATCTTGCATCTGAAACGCGATACACCTCTTCCAGCGATTTAGCGGCAGAAGACGCCTGCTGCAATTGTTCAACGCTGCTTTTCGAGACAGTAATGGCATCCGCAGTTTGCTGGATGGCGTTCAGGATGGTCTGGTTATACGACTCAACAGACTGGTCATATAACGCGGACTCTTCGCCCAGTTTGGAGCGCAGCGCACCGGCGTGGAAAATTGGCAGCGAAATGGCTGGCGCGATATTCCAGGCTTTACTGGCTGCTTCAAAAAGATTCGGGCTGGTGCCGCCGTAGTTGGTGGTTGTCAGACCGCCGAAGGCACTGATGGAAAGGCTTGGATAAAATTCTTTTTTCGCGGCACTGACCCGCTGGGAATAGGACTCCACCAGATCACGTTGTGCAGCGATGTCCGGGCGTTTGCCGAGTAAATCCAGCGTCAGTTCCCCTTTCGGTGCCAGCGTGTCAGGCGACGGCAATGCCACGGCGTGCAGCCCGTTCATGGCATCCGGGCCACGTCCGGCCAGCGCGGAAAGCTGATGTCTTAGCTGTTCGGTTTGCGCTTTCAGATTGATGATTTGCTGTTTGGCACTGTCGGCCTGAGCCTGGGTTTGTTGCGGAATTTCAACACCGTACACGCCTGCCTGATATTGCGCTTTACGCAAATCAGCCAGATGCTGATTATTGTCCACTTCGTGTTGCAGAACATCCTGCAAGGCAAGATCTGCCTGCAACTGATAATAGGCTGACGCCACCGAACTGGTCAGCGTCAGAGCGGCTTCAGCCTGTTCAGCACGGGCGGAATCCACCTGTGCTTTCGCGGCATTCACCTGATTGCGGTATTTCCCCCACCAGTCAAACTCATAGCTCAGATTCAGCCCGAGGCTGTTGCTGCTGTCGTAAATTGGCGCTTCGGGATAACTGGTCAAAAACGGCGGGATCGTGTTTTTTGCGACACGTTCACGACGCGTTGAACCGTTCAAATCCAGATAAGGGCCATTGGCGGCATCAGCTTCTCCCATCACACTTTGCGCTTCGCGCACGCGGGCGGCTGCCTGACGTAATGATGGCGAGTTTTGCAACGTCGTAGTCATCAGATTATCGAGTTGCGGGTCATTAAGACTGCGCCACCACTGAGGACCGATGGTCAGGGAACTGACTTTTTCCTGCTGCAGATGAAGCTGTTGCGTATCCAGCAGCGACGACTGAGGAGCAATATTATTACTGGAGGCGCAGCCGGCCAACGTCAAAACGGCAAACAGCGGCGTAAGCCTCCAGCGAGCTTGGAGTGACATGTGTGGTTTACCTGAACAGAAATCTAGAATTGTTGTGGTGCTGTCGCATCCATCTGATCAAGGCGAGTTAACAGTTTGCGCGTCAGGGTTTCTAACTGCTTCTGTTCATCTGCGTCTAATGTCGACCAGAGAAAATGCAGGCTCTTATGTTGAGGCGGCAGTAACTTCTGAATAAAGGCTTCACCGTCAGCCGTCAGGTGCAAATGCAGACACCGGCGGTCGTTATCGCTTTCACGGCGTTCGATCCATCCGCGTTTTTCCAACTCATCCGCAATACGGGTGGCGTTGGTGCGGGATGAACCTAGCGCAGAGCTTAGCTCCGAAGGCTGAATGCTGTGACTTTCCTGCGCATCAAGGGTGAGTAACGCCATAAACAGCGTTTCATTAATTCCTTGTGCTTTCAGCATCTTATTACGGTTTTCAAGCAATTTACTTTGCATGTGCATACACAGGCGGGTCAGCAGAATTTCCTGATAAGGGAAATCTTTTTGCTTTTTAGCCCGGAAATTCAACATGTTTTCAATTGGCGCGAACGAACTGTCCATATGAGAAGCCTCATTAGTTACGAATGACATAGTAACGATGGTAATTAATAATATCAATGTCATGAATCACCAATTCTTTAGCAATTAGTGTTATTCATAACTCCGGTGAATTATTCGATGTTTAATGTATCAGGCAGACTTTGCCCGGGTGTTGCCTTACGGTAAAAATGGTCCTCAGCTTGCCAGCAGCATCACCTTGAACACCAGGCCGTACACTACGGCACCGGTCAGGGTGGCAATAATGATGCTTTTGGTACGCCAGAAAATCAGTGCGAGCAGAACGAAACCGGCCAGTGACGGCAGCAGCTTTTGTTGATCGCGCAGAATTTCAGGGGTGCCTGAAACCACCAGCAGCGCGCAAATTGACGCGATACCAATGCTGTCGAGCACGCGGGAGAGCGGGCCATTTTTCAGTCCCGATTTCTGCCGCGAACCCAGGCGCAGAGGCAGATACCGGAACAGGTAATTGACGGTGCCGACGAGCAGACAAACCAGAATGACATCAGTGCTCATCTGAGGTTATCTCCGTGGCAGAAGGGGATTGAGGACGTTGCAGCAGGGCGGCAAGGCACCCTGCGCCCAGACCACCGCCTATGGCAGCGGGGATCGACCAGAACAACAGCCCGCCCAGCGCACCGGCCAGCGAGGCGACAAACACTATGCTCTGCTGGCGCTTAAAAGCAGCGAGCAGGAAACTCAGAAACAGCGCCGGTAACATAAATCCCAGCGCGGCTTCGACGGCCGGGAAATTTTCCAGCGGACCATTACCAAACAGTGCACCCACGGCGGTGCCCGATACCCACGACAGCCACGATGACAGCGCAATGCCGCACATCCAGTTTTCACTCCAGCTGCGTTTATCACGGATCAGCCTGGCGGTGGCGGCAGCGAACACTTCGTCCGTCAGGCCGAATGCCCAGAGCGCCGTTTTTTTACCATTGAGCTTTCCCGCCAGGCGATTGCGCAGCGACGGGCCGTACAGCACGTGCCGGACATCCATCGCCATCACGGTCAGGGCGGAAACCCACAACGACATTCCTGCACTGAGCAGCGCGGTGATCACAAACTGGCTGGCGCCAGCGTAGATAAGAATGGAAAACAGCAGACTTTCAGCGGGAGTGAAACCTAGTTTGACCGCGCTGAGCCCGAATGCAAAAGCAATGGGCAGATAACCAATCACGATAGGAAGGCTATCGGTAATACCTTGTGCGAAAGTGGAAACGCGGACGGGGTCAGGTGCTTCGAGATCTGGATTGGTTTGCATGGATATTTGAAACATTGTGAAACCGGATGGTTGCCGGCGAATAATTCATGGCGTAAACATTACCAGACTGTAAGTATTGTTGACACCCTTTGGTTCAAATAAATTTCCCAAATGACTATTCGCAAGCTAATCAGGAGGGGTGATGATTCCCGCCTGATGTAGTTTCGTACGTTATCAGGCCAGTGTGTACTTATGACCCTTCCACCAGACCAGTAAATTCAGTATACACATGACGATGCCTGCTGCTGAGACCCCGTACCAGCCTGCCGCCTGATAGGCTGAAGCCGACACCAGTGAACCTGCCGCACCCCCGATAAAGTACGTCGTCATGTAACCCGCCGTCAGGCGGTTACGCGCTTCCGGCATCGTTTTATAGATAACACTTTGGTTGGTGATGTGTACGCCCTGAACCGAAAGGTCCAAAACGATGATACCGATAATCAGCGAAATCACCGAGTGTTGTCCCAGGGCAATCGCAGCCCATGACAGTAACAGCAGCACCAGCCCGGCGGTCGTGGTCAGATGCGCTTTGCCTTTATCCGCCAGATTCCCTGCACGGGTGGCCGCCAGTGCCCCCGCCGCCCCCACCAGACCAAACAGGCCGATTACCCCTTCGGAATAGTGATACGCCGGGCCAGCCAGCAGGAACGCCATCGACGTCCACAAAATGCTGAAGTTGGCGAAGCAGAACATGCCGATCAGCGCGCGGGTACGTAACACCGGCGTGTGGATGAACAGCGTAAAAATGGATTTCAGCAGTTGCGGATAATTCAGATCCGTTTTTTGCTGATGTTTCGGCAGCTTGCGCCACAGCACCAGCGCCATCACGATCATCAGCGCACTGGCAACCCAGTACACCGTCCGCCAGCCGCCCAGCGACGCCAGCGCACCAGCGACGGTTCGCGCCAGCAGAATACCCAGCAGCAAGCCAGACATAATCAGTCCGACCACTTTACCGCGACGCTCCGGTTCCGCCAGTGTGGCGGCCAGCGGCACCAGAATCTGCGCCACGACCGAGAACAGTCCTGTCAGCGCCGTCCCGACCAGCATGACGGTCAGCGTGGGCGCCATGGCGGTGATCAGCAGTCCGGCGGCGGAAAGCAGCGTCATCAGCACGATTAAACCGCGACGCTCAAACATATCGCCCAGCGGCACGATAAACATCAACCCACAGGCGTAACCGAGCTGCGCCACCGTCACAATAAACCCGGCCTGATTGACGGAAAGATTAAAAGCGCGGGCGATGGTTTCCAGCAACGGTTGCGGATAATAGTTACTGGCGACGGCAAGCCCGGTGGCCACCGCCATCAGAATAATCAGCGCCGGGCTGAGTGGGGAATGTGTGGTCGTTTTTTTCATAATGAGATTTAACAGATCTTATTGAAGAATCAGGGGAAATTCGGATGATGATTATCGTTTTGGTTGAAATATTAAACCAATGAATAGTTTTAATGGCAACTATTTGGTTTTGTAATAGACACAGTGGCAAGGGAGTCGCCAGCAGGAGGGTTTCCTGCTGTCAGATTGTCAGGTCAGCAATTCTTTACGTGCGGCCATCGCCAGAAAATGGCTGCGGTCGCGATATGACGGATGATTTTTAACTTTATTATCAATGCGTTTGATCAGGGTGTCAGGCAGCGAAATATTGATTCGATGCGCTTTCCCTTCGAATTCCGAGAGATCAATATCAATCAAAAACCAGGTATCGAAGTCGGCATATTCGGGATTAGCGGCATACACCAAATGGCCTGCATCAAAAATATCGTCAACAACAAAGCGTTCGCTTTCGATCAAATCTTCTACTGTCATCAGGATGGCTTCGCGAACCATAGGGGCGATTTCTTCACGGGTATCCGCTGCAGAGAAGCATCCGTAATCAAACGCGGTAAATGCAGGTACCACCATACCGTAAGCGGTTTTGTCATCTTTTGGTGTTTCAAGACCGACTGAAAAGAACATATTCAACCTCCAGTTGCAGGATCATATCCCTGCCATTTTTCTAATGGATTTGAGAGTTCCCACAGGTAAATCATTTTTGGGGTGGGGAACGGGAAAGGTTTTGTTGGTGACAGGTGACCACCAAATTTGATGACTTCCTCCCCGGTGACGCTTGAGTTCACAACCCGCTGCAAGCAGCGCTTTAATCAATTCCGTTGATTTCATGGGCTCTCCTTGGTGATGGATGATTATACACACCAATACACACACCGGCAATCACCCACAAAAATCTATGGTCACCCCCTTTTTTGCAACGTTGATTTTGATTTATGATGGGCTTGCTTAAATCTATACGGCGTCTGATGGGCAACCTTACGTTGCCCGCGCCACGATGAAGTCCGCGCCTGCAGA
>NZ_JAHXYO010000039.1:0-14233 GCF_019969905.1 Rahnella sp. GSA61A
GGGGCAGTAAGATTGATAATACCGAGAGCTTGTGAAAGTTCCATTTAAAAAGGGTCCATGATGAGCATGAACCCTTTTTACACGAGCCACCGGATCGGTCAACTGATCCTTAAACGATCGGCATTAGGCTTCGGCCCCTTTTTTATTGCCTGCTTTCCGGCCACAATAGCCCGTTATCCGTGTTTCGCCAGAATCCCCGAAGAGAGAGCCATGAAGCCAAAATCTGTCACCCTCGATGATGTCGCGCGCCACGCCGGTGTGTCTTATCAGACCGTTTCGCGCGTCCTGAATCAGGCTGCACACGTCTCGGTCAGAACGCGCAACAAAGTCGAACAGGCAATGGCTGCGCTGAATTACGTCCCGAACCGTGTCGCCCAGCAACTGGCGGGCAAACAAAGTTACACCCTTGGGCTGGCGACCACCGAACTGGCGCTACACGCTCCGTCGCAAATTGCGTCGGCAATGAAAACCCGCGCAAATCAGCTAGGTTTCAACGTCGTGATATCGATGATTGATAACCTGAGCCTTGCCGCGTGTCGTACGGCGGTGAATGAACTGATGTCACAGCGTGTCGATGGCGTGCTGATTAACGTGCCGCTGTCGAATGAGGACGCAGACGCGATCGCACAGCTTTGCGGCAATTTACCGGCGCTGTTTCTGGATGTCGATCCGCAGGCCGATGTGTTTAAAATTCTGTTCGATCCTCACTGCGGGGCAGAGCAGGGCGTCGAACATCTGCTGGCGCTCGGACATCAGCAGATCGCCGTACTGACCGGCCCGCTCGAATCCATATCTGCACGCTTACGTTATGAAGGCTGGCTGAATACGCTGGCATTGCACGATATTACGCCGTGCGCGGTTCAGCATGGCGACTGGAGCGCGGCTTCGGGTTACCAGCAGGCATTATTGTTGCTCAATCAGCCCGCACGCCCTACGGCGATCCTGGTCGCCAATGATCAGATGGCGCTGGGCGTACTGCGCGCGGTCCATGAGTTTGGCCTGCGGGTGCCGGAGCAAATCTCGGTGATGGGCTATGACGATACTGAAGACAGCGCATTTTTCTTCCCGCCGCTGACCACCATCAAACAGGATTTCCGCCTGCTCGGTCACGAGAGCATTAACCGGCTGGTAGAGCATCTGCATACGCATGGCGATCACCCGCAGTCCTCATTGTTACTGCCCACTTCTTTAGTTGAACGCCATACAACCGCCAGACCGGGTACAGACACTGTGTCGCAGGAAACTTTATCGCAGGAACTGATCCGCATCGCACGTCAGCTCAGCGCGCTGTAAATCTTTTTTAAGAACTGACTGACGCGGAATTTGTGATCCGCGTCCCTTTCCCGCATCCCCGCACTTTACTTACTCTCTCCGGTTACGCATGTTTATATTATTGTGAGCGCATAACAATTTAACGGGGAGATATTATGAATCCATCAGCGGAAGATAAATTATCATCGCTGGCCACTGTTCTGGCCCGCCGTGACTGGGAAAAACCGGCCTCGACGCAGTGCAACCGATTACCCGCACACCCGCCGTTCAACAGCTGGCGAAATGCAGAGGAAGCGAGAAGCAACAAGGCTTCAGGAAAAATTCGTAACCTGAATGGCGAGTGGACGTTCAGCTATTTTAACCGTCCTGAAGCCGTGCCGGAGCAATGGCTGCAACAGGATCTGGCTGAGGCCGATGCTGTGCAGGTGCCCTCTAACTGGCAACTGGCGGGATACGACGCGCCGATTTATACCAACGTTCAGTATCCGATCCCGGTCAATCCGCCGTTTGTGCCGGAAGAAAACCCTGCTGGTTGTTACTCGCTCACAGTTTCTGTGGATAATGACTGGCTGAGCAGCGGGCAGACGCGCATCGTGTTTAACGGCGTCAATTCTGCGTTCTATTTATGGTGCAACGGTCAGTGGGTCGGCTATTCCCAGGACAGCCGTTTACCGGCGGAATTCGATCTCAGTCATGTGCTGCATGCGGGTGAAAACCGGCTGGCGGTGATGGTGCTGCGCTGGAGCGACGGCAGCTATCTGGAAGATCAGGATATGTGGCGCATGAGCGGGATTTTCCGCGATGTCACCTTGCTGCATAAACCGGCAGAGCAAATTACTGACATGCAGGTGCGCACGCATCTGTTCTACGGCTTCACGCAGGCCGAACTGGAAGTGCAAGTCAGCGCCGCGGTACCGCCGGACACCGCGGCTGATTATCAGGTGCGCGTCCAGTTGTGGCAGGGCGATAAACCGGTCGCAGAACATCAGCAACCGCTCGGCAGTGAAATCATTGATGAACGCGGGACGGCATTTGACCGCACCACGCTGCGTCTGCCGGTCAGCCGGCCCGCATTATGGAGCGCTGAACAGCCCGCTTTATACCGTGCTGTCATTTCCCTGATTTCTCCGCAGGGCCAGCTTATTGAAGCCGAGGCCTGTGACGTCGGTTTCCGTCAGGTGGAAATCAGCAACGGGCTGCTGAAAGTGAACGGCCAGCCGGTATTGATCCGCGGCACCAACCGCCACGAACATCATCCTGAAAACGGTCAGGTGATGGATGAGGCCACCATGCGCCGGGACATTGTGCTGATGAAGCAACACAACTTCAACGCCGTGCGCTGCTCGCATTATCCGAACCATCCGCTGTGGTACCGGCTCTGTGACGAATACGGTCTGTACGTCGTGGATGAAGCCAATATCGAAACCCACGGCATGCAGCCGATGAACCGTCTGTCGGATGATCCGGTGTGGTTCAACGCCTTCAGCGAACGCGTGACGCGCATGGTTCAGCGCGACCGCAATCATCCGTGCATCATCATCTGGTCACTGGGCAATGAGTCCGGTCATGGCGCCACTCATGACGCGCTGTACCGCTGGATCAAATCTGTCGATCCGACCCGTCCGGTGCAGTACGAAGGCGGCGGCGCCAACAGCGCGGCGACCGACATTATCTGCCCGATGTATTCCCGCGTTGAGCAGGATCAGCCGTTCCCGGCGGTACCGAAATGGTCGATTAAAAAGTGGATCAGCATGCCGGACGAAACGCGTCCGCTGATCCTCTGCGAATACGCCCATGCGATGGGCAACAGCTTTGGCGGCTTTGATAAATACTGGAAAGCGTTCCGTCAGTTCCCGCGTCTGCAGGGCGGTTTTGTCTGGGACTGGGTTGATCAGAGTCTGCTGCGCACCAGCGAAAACGGTGAGCGTTATATGGCCTACGGCGGCGATTTTGGTGATACGCCAAATGACCGGCAGTTCTGCATGAACGGTCTGGTATTCGCTGACCGCACTCCGCATCCGTCCTTATTTGAAGCCCAGCGCGCCCAGCAATTTTTCCAGTTCTCGCTCACAGGCACTTCGCCTTTGATGATTGAAATACAAAGCGAATACCTGTTCCGGCACAGTGATAATGAGCAGTTAGTCTGGCGCATCGAACGTGACGGCGAAGTCATTTCGCAGGGCGAGGCGGTACTGAATATCGCGCCCAACGGCAAACAAACCCTGAATCTGGGGGATATACCGCAGGCAGAAGGCGATTTGTGGCTGAATGTTGCGGTACACCAGCCACAGGCGACCGCGTGGTCAGAAGCCGGACACCGCAGTGCCTGGGATCAATGGCAGTTGCCGCAACCGCTGATATTGCCGGTGCCGGAAAAAATCTCTGCCGCCACGCCGGTTCTCGATCAGCAAGGTGATGTGATTTCCGTACTGCATGGCGCGCAGTGCTGGCAGTTCAGTCAGCAAAGCGGATTGCTGGAACAGTGGTTCGATGGCAAAACGCCGCGCCTGCTTTCCGCCTTGCGCGACCAGTTTGTCCGTGCGCCGGTAGATAACGATATCGGTGTCAGCGAAGTCACCCGTATTGACCCGAATGCCTGGGTTGAGCGCTGGAAAGCAGCGGGTATGTACCACCTGGAATCGCGTTTATTAAACATCTCCGCCGATCAGTTACAGGACGGGGTAGTGATCACGACCACTCACGCGTTTATGGCGGAGGAAGAAACGCGACTGCTGAGCCGCAAGATTTTCCGCATTGATAATCAGGGCGAACTGCATATCAGCGCGGAGGTTCGCGTGGCATCAAACGTGCCGTCACCGGGGCGCATTGGCCTGACCTGTCAGTTGGCTGAAACCGCAAAAAACGTTAGCTGGCTGGGCCTGGGACCGCATGAAAACTACCCGGATCGCCGTCTGGCTGCGCAGCACGGGCGCTGGAATTTGCCGTTGACCGAGATGTACACGCCTTACGTTTTCCCGACCGAAAACGGTCTGCGCGGAGAGACCCGTGAGCTGGATTACGCCGGATGGACGCTGCGTGGCAATTTCCACTTTGGCCTGAGCCGCTACAGCCTGCAACAGTTGATGGACACCAGCCATCGTCACCTGTTGCGTGAAGAAGAGGGCACCTGGCTGAACATCGACGGCTTCCATATGGGCGTCGGCGGTGATGATTCGTGGAGCCCGAGCGTCAGCCCTGATTTCCTGCTGACAGCCGGTCAGTACCATTATTCGTTCACCTGGAAACGTGCCTGACAGCCTGCGCCGCCATGTTAATCCCCGGCGGCGCGATATTCAGACGTAAGGAAAATGCTTATGTATTACCTGAAAAATACTAACTTTTGGATGTTCGGGCTGTTCTTCTTCTTTTACTTTTTCATCATGGGTGCCTACTTCCCGTTCTTCCCGATCTGGCTGCATGATATTAATCAGATCAGCAAAAGCGACACCGGCATTATCTTCGCCAGCATTTCGCTGTTCTCACTGTTGTTCCAGCCGGTGTTTGGTTTACTGGCGGATAAACTGGGACTGAAAAAGCATTTGCTGTGGATCATCACCGGCATGCTGATCCTGTTTGCGCCATTCTTTATCTACGTGTTTGGGCCATTACTGAAAATTAATATCTATCTCGGTTCGGTGGTGGGCGGGATTTACCTTGGCCTGATTTACAACGCCGGTGCGCCTGCGATTGAAGCCTATATCGAAAAAGTCAGCCGTCGCAGCAGCTTTGAATTTGGCCGTGCACGTATGTTCGGTTGTGTCGGCTGGGCGCTGTGCGCATCGGTGGTCGGCATCATGTTTACCATCAACAATGAATTTGTGTTCTGGCTCGGCTCCGGCTGTGCGGTGATCCTCGCCATCCTGTTGCTGATCGCCAAACCGGAAGTCACGTCCAGCGCGCGCGTGGCCAACGAACTGGGGGCGAACAGCAAACCGTTCAATCTCAAACTCGCCCTCGAACTGCTGAAAGACAAGAAGCTGTGGTTCCTGGCGCTGTACGTCATCGGTGTTTCCTGTACGTACGACGTGTTCGATCAGCAGTTTGCCAACTTCTTTACCTCCTTCTTCACGTCATCTTCTGAAGGGACGCGCGTCTTTGGCTATGTGACCACGATGGGCGAACTGCTCAACGCCTGCATCATGTTTTTCGCACCGCTGATAGTAAACCGCATTGGTGGCAAGAATGCTTTGCTGCTGGCCGGTACCATCATGTCAGTGCGCATCATCGGCTCGTCTTTCGCGTCATCGCCGCTGGAAGTGGTGGTGCTGAAAACCTTGCACATGTTTGAGGTGCCGTTCCTGATTGTCGGTTGCTTCAAGTACATTACGTCTGTGTTTGAGGTGCGTTTCTCGGCGACGATTTATCTGGTGACTTTTTGCTTCTTCAAACAGGTGGCGATCATCTTTATGTCCGTTTTCGCGGGCAACATGTATGACCGAATCGGTTTCCACGGCACCTATCTGATCCTCGGAGTCATCGCGCTGACCTTCACGGTGATTGCTGCCTTTACGCTGAGCGGCCGCGGCCCCCTTCAGGCATTCAAAACCCCTGAACCGTTAAAAAACAGCCACGCAAATTCTTAATTTATCTGAACTCTTTGCTGCGAAATTGGCACTTCATCGCATTGTTAGTTAACCTTACAGGACACTTGCTGCCTCGTTAAACGGGGCAGCTTTGGTTTCTTGCAGCCCGTGAGGGTGTAATTTTGGGGTACTTTAAATGGATGATTTAAACGTTGTGGGCAGCATCAATAATGCTGGCAACTGGTTGGTGAGAAACCAGGCGTTACTGCTTCATTACGCGGTGAATATTGTGGCAGCGATCTTCATTCTGATTGTGGGGATGATTATCGCCCGTGTCGTTTCCGGTGCCGTCAGCCGGGTCTTAAAAGTTCGTGGTATTGACATCACCGTTTCCGACTTCCTTTCCGCCATGGTGCGTTACGCGATTATCGCGTTCACGCTGATTGCGGTTCTGGGGCGGATTGGCGTGCAAACCACGTCCGTGATTGCCGTCATCGGTGCCGCCGGTCTGGCTGTCGGTCTGGCATTACAGGGGTCGCTGTCCAACTTTGCGGCCGGTGTTTTGCTGGTGATCTTCCGTCCGTTCCGTGCCGGTGAATATGTCGATCTCGGCGGCGTGGCCGGTACCGTCACTCAGGTACAAATTTTTTCCACTACCCTGCGTACGCCGGACAACAAAATCATTGTGGTGCCGAATGGTAAAATCATCGCCGGTAACATCATCAATAATTCACGCGAACCGACCAGCCGTATCGAGCTGACGGTGGGCGTGGGTTATGACTCAGACATCGATCTGGTGAAAACGATCCTGACCGACATCATCACGGCCGATCAGCGTGTTTTGAAAGATAAAGACGTCGTGGTTCGCCTCAACGAAATGGCAGCTTCAACCCTGAATTTCATTGTGTACGCCTGGACCAGCAACGGTGATGCACAGAACGTGAAATGGGATCTGCTGGAATCGTTCAAACGCGCGCTGGATAAAAATAATATCAATATTGCGTATCCGCAGATGGATGTTCACCTGTATCAGGTGGCGAATGCGGCGGGCAACCAGCAGGAAGAACGACGCACTTTCGAATAAAGTATGCTTCCCGGATTCAGATTTTCACAGGCGCCTGCGGGCGCCTTTTTCATGCCTGAAAAATCATCCTGCCACTGATAAGCCAGTCTAATGAGCGATTAGAAATATCCATTTCCTCTTATACCGGCTAAGCCCTTACACTGCGCGCAATCTCTGTTATTCACTCTCTGAAGGATATCCCATGCTGGCTATTTTCCTGCAAGGACTGGCGATGAGCGCCGCGATGATTTTACCCATTGGCCCGCAGAATGCATTTGTGATGAATCAGGGCATCCGTCGTCAGTATCATCTGATGATCGCCGGTTTGTGCGCCCTGAGTGACATCGCGCTGATTTGCGGCGGCATCTTTGGCGGCAGCGCGTTGCTGAGCAAGTCCCCGACGTTGCTGTTGCTGGTGAGCTGGGGGGGCGTGGCATTTTTACTGTGGTATGGCTGGGGCGCATTTCGCACGGCATTCAGCAAAAACCCTGAACTGGCGCAGGCTGAAGTGGCGAAGCAAAGTCGCTGGAAAATCGTGGTCAGCATGCTGGCGGTGACCTGGCTGAATCCGCATGTTTATCTCGATACTTTCGTGGTGCTCGGCAGTCTGGGCGGCAGCCTGAGCCATGATGAGCGTTCGTGGTTTGCGCTCGGCGCGGTCAGTGCGTCAGTGATGTGGTTCTTCGGGCTGGCCATTCTCGCCGCCATGCTTGCGCCATGGCTTAATACCTGCAAAGTGCAGAGGGTGATCAACGTTATCGTCGGCGTGATCATGTGGGGGATTGCAATACAACTGGCGCGTCAGACCGGGGTATTTTGAGTTTTGTCACTAATCTTAGTTTCTGTTGTAACGGATTATGCTACGGTTTCGCAGATTGTTTGACCTATCTATTGCCAGATCTTTGATGATTAATGGAGGCACTGTGAAACTGAAAGCATTGGCTGTAGCAGCGATGTTGGGATTAGGGACATTACCGCTGGCGTTACAGGCGGCAGAATTACCTGCCGGGCCGCACGTCGTGACGTCAGGCACCGCAAGCGTGGATGCCACGCCGGATATCGCGACGCTGGCGATTGAAGTCAGCGTGTCGGCGAACGATTCAGCCAGCGCCAAGAAGCAGGCTGATGAACGCGTGGCAGAGTACTTTGCTTTCCTGCAGAAAAACGGCATTGAGAAAAAAGATATCAATGCGGCGAACCTGCGTACTCAGCCGGAATATAACTACCTGAAAGATGGCACGTCACAGCTCAAGGGCTACCGCGCCGTGCGTCAGGTTCAGGTAACTTTGCGTCAGCTCGACAAACTGAATGAACTGCTGGATGGCGCGCTGAAATCCGGCCTGAATGAAGTGCGTGCGGTTGAACTGGGCGTCGCCAATCCGGATAAATTCCGTGATGAAGCGCGTCAGAAAGCGATTGAAAACGCCACGCAGCAGGCAAAATCGCTGGCCGAAGGTTTCCATACCAAACTGGGGCCGGTTTACAGCATTCGTTATCACGTTGCTAACTACCAGCCGATGCCGGTGGCGCGTATGTATAAAACCGCCGAAGCCGCAGGGCAGAGCGATGTCGCGCAAACCTACGAGCAGCAAAGTATTCATTTCGACGATCAGGTCGATGTGGTATTCGAATTGCAGCCTCAGGCACCTGCACCAGCCCCGGCTCCGGCTCAGTAAGAATGAATCTGTAAAAATGAAAAAACCCGCTCCGGCGGGTTTTTTGTTTCTGACCTTTTATGTTGCCTGTCGGACTTCTTTATCGGCTGAAAACGTCACCTGTTTCTGTGCTTCCAGCACCCGCAATCTTTCTGTCAGCGCCTGGCTGATCGAGGCATAAGCGGTACTGCCCAGCGCCAGACGTAGTGGCGGACTGACGGCATCGGCAGCGGTGATCATCGCCCGGACAGTATTTACTGCGTCACCTTTAATGGCGAAATCACCGGATGCCATCGCCCGGCGTACCTCACCGGCGGGTGTCTTTTCATAGCACGGCAAGGGCGTGGCATGATCCAGCCCGGCGCCAAATTCTGTGCTGGTCGGGCCGGGTTCCACGATCAGGAAATCAATGCCAAACGGTGCCACTTCCTGCGCAACGGATTCGACAAACCCTTCAATCCCCCATTTGGTCGCATGATAAAGACTGAAGTTGGGATAAGCGATCTGTCCGCCTTCCGATGAAACCTGCACAATCCGGCCGCCACCTTGTCCGCGCAGGTAGGGTAAAACGGCGCGGATAAGCTGGATCGAACCCACCAGGTTAGTGGCGATCTGCCTGTCGATTTGTTCGTCACTGGTTTCTTCGCCTGCGCCGAACAGGCCATAACCGGCATTGCTGACCACGACATCAATACGTCCCATCTTAGCGAATGCTCCGGCAACGGCTGCTCTGATTGCCGGAGTGTCTGTGACGTCGAGCGTGATGCTATGCAACTGATCGCCATAGATCGCCTGTAAGGCGTCAAGCGCACCCGGCTTGCGTACGGTGGCGATCACCCGGTCACCGCGCTCAAGTAGCTGTTCAGTGAGCAGGCGTCCAAGGCCGGTCGATGTGCCGGTAATAAACCATGTCTTTGCCATTATCAAATGCCTCTGTTGCAGAAGTTGCCAGACATTCAGGGTAGGGCAATACTATTGTTGCGTTAATACCCAATAACCCGCATGAACAGGTGAATATTCCCCACCAATGAGCAAACCATTATTGAGCAAACCGACCCTGGCAGAACTCAGGGCCTTTATGGCTGTTGCTGAACACCGCAGTTTCCGCCGTGCCGCCGATCTTTTAGGCATTACCCGATCCTCGCTCAGCCATATTATGCGCGGGCTTGAAGATCGTCTTGGCGCACGCCTTTTGCACCGCACGACGCGCAGTGTGTCACTGACCGAAACGGGTGAACGCCTGCTGAAACGGATTAATCCGCTGATGAACGGGCTTGATGCGGCGCTGGAAGACGTAGCAGGCGAGCCGGGGAGGCTGACGGGTGAATTACGTATCAACGGCAGCGAGGGCGCTATCCGCTTGTTGTTGCGCAATATTGTGCCGCAATTCATGGCGCGTTATCCCGGTGTGGCGCTGGATCTGGTGGCGGAAGGAAAGCTGGTGGATATTGTCGGGGAAGGGTTTGACGCAGGGATCCGGCTGGGAGAAGCGGTTCCACGGGACATGATCGCCGTGCGGCTCAGCCCCGACATGCGCTTTCTAGCCGTGGCTTCGCCGGATTATCTTGCGGCGCATCCCGCCCCTGAAACGCCGGATGATCTCGCCCGCCATCAGTGTCTGCGTCAGCGCCTGCCCAGCGGAAAACGCTATCGCTGGGAGTTCCACAAACGCGGACAGGAAGTGGCGGTGGATGTGCCGGGAAATCTGACGCTGGATAATACGCAACTGATGATTGAGGCCGCACAGGACGGGCTGGGGATCGCGTATGTTCCTGAAGATTATGCGCAGGTTGCGCTGAAAGAAGGGCGGCTGATTGCAGTGCTGGAAGACTGGTGCCCGCCAATCCCCGGTTTGTTTCTCTACTTCGCGGGCAACCGGCATGTGCCCGCGAGCCTGCGGGCATTGATCGAGATGGTCCGGGAGAAAAGCGGTTAAACGCCGCTTTTCACGCCGGATAATTCTGTCAGTCCTGACGCAACACCTGATGTCCGTGGGCGATCAGTGCATCGGTGACTTTACGCATCATGCGGCTTTCGGGCGCAAAACGGTGCCAGTAAAGCATACGGCGCTGGAACAGGCCCGGCGTCAGGTCGATCAGCTCGCCGCTTTCCAACTCTTTCTCGATTTGCAGATGCGGGATCATGCAGCAGGTGGTGCCCTGACGGGCCAGTTGCACAAAGGCTTCCGACGAGTTAACGATGTGGCACGGCACGCTGCCCGGCGATAAATCGAAGTTCTGTTGCAGGAAGGCCTGATGCATATCGTCCAGATGGTCAAACGCTACCGCAGGCGCTTTCAGCAAGGCGGAGCGGGTAACGCCGTTCGGGAAATAGCGATCAGCAAAAGGTTTCGAACCCACAAACAAATAGTCCAGCGCACCAAGCTGATCCACCAGACAGCTCGGCAGTGGCTGGGGTTGAATACTTACCGCGCCCACCACTTCACCACGACGCAGACGTTCCTGCGTGCGCGTTTCGTCTTCCACCTGTAAATTCAGGCGGATAGGGGAATCAACCAGCACTGATTTCAGCGCCGGTAACAGCCAGGTTGCCAGACTGTCGGCGTTGACCGCCAGTGAAAGCAGCAGAGGTGTATCATTGCTTTCATTGTTGCTGTCACTGCCAAGCCACTCTTCTTCCAGTAATTCCACCTGATGTAACAAGGCCAGTAATTTCTGTCCCTGTTCAGTCGGCCGGGGTGGAACGGTACGAACCAGCAGCGGCTGGCCGAACAAATTTTCCAGTTGCTTAATGCGCTGAGAGACGGCCGATTGTGTGATGCAAAGCTTCTGCGCTGCGCGCTCAAAACCGCGCTCACGGATCACCGCGTCCAGTGCCTGCAGCGTTCTATAGTCCGGGCGTTTCATCGGAGTTCTGTCCCTTAGATTTAATTTTATCCGAACACTATGCCACAGATTGTCAGGATTTGTGGTGAGGAAAATCTTTGTGTTTGCAGCACAATTGCACTTAATAAGTGTGATCTGGCTGCGGTGTTGTTTATCCAAATTGCCGGGACATGCTTTATAATCACCGGCACTCTTCGTTCCACCGAACTATTCACGCCACTTACGTGTTATCAGACAGAGAAGCCATTATGACGCAGGAAGAATTGAAAAAAGCAGTCGGCTGGGCCGCACTGGATTACGTCACGCCGGGCACCATTGTCGGTGTCGGTACCGGATCCACCGCCGCACATTTCATTGATGCACTGGGTTCCATCAAAGGCCAGATTGAAGGTGCGGTTTCAAGCTCCGATGCTTCTACCGCAAAACTGAAGAGTCTGGGTATTCATGTTTTCGACAGCAATGAAGTGGATTCGCTGGATGTGTATGTCGATGGCGCGGATGAAATCAACGGCTCGATGCAGATGATCAAAGGGGGTGGCGCTGCGCTGACCCGCGAAAAAATCATTGCCGCGATTGCCAAAAAATTCATCTGTATCGTGGATGCTTCCAAGCAGGTTGATGTGCTGGGTAAATTCCCGCTGCCGGTGGAAGTGATCCCAATGGCGCGCTCTTATGTTGCGCGTGAACTGGTTAAACTCGGCGGCCTGCCGGAATACCGCCAGAATGTGCTGACAGACAATGGCAATGTGATCCTTGATGTGCATAACCTGAACATTCTTGATGCCGTCGCGATGGAAAATAAGATCAACAGTATTGCCGGTGTTGTGACTGTCGGCCTGTTCGCCAACCGGGGTGCTGACGTGGCGCTGGTCGGGACTTCTGAAGGTGTCAAAACCGTCAAACTGAAGTAATCAGAATATAAGCAGAAGATCTGGCTGCTTTAGGGCAAGGCAGCCAGCCTAAGCCTCGTCATTGCGCTGTCATAACGCAATGTTATGAAGATGATAATTTTCTGACTGAATCATCTTTTCTTCAAAGGCTTTAATTTGGTGACTTATGTCACATTTCTGTATTTCTCCTCCTGAACGTCTGGCACAGTAAAATTGAACCAGCATGAAATGCTAAAAACCGGCAGGCGTGCTGAGCCTTCTGCTGGGGGGCAGGCAATCGTTTGTATTGATGATGGCGGATTTTTTGTTATGTTGACTGTGAGCAGTCATCTTGCAGTTCGAATTCAGCCAGAAAAATATAGGGTCGGGAAATGGCAAAAGTATCACTTGAGAAAGACAAGATTAAATTTTTGTTAGTGGAAGGCGTCCACCAAAGTGCGGTTGATACACTCCGTGCCGCGGGTTACACCAATATTGAATTTCACAAAGGTGCTTTAGACACGCAATCGCTGAAAGAATCGATCCGTGATGCGCACTTTGTTGGACTCCGATCGCGTACTCAGCTGACTGAAGAAGTGTTCCAGGCAGCCGAAAAACTGGTGGCTGTTGGGTGTTTCTGTATCGGCACCAATCAGGTAGATCTGAAAGCTGCGACCCGTCGCGGTATTCCGGTCTTTAACGCACCCTTCTCCAACACCCGTTCGGTTGCGGAAATGGTGCTGGGCGAGATGTTGCTGATGATGCGCGGCATTCCTGAAGCGAATGCGAAAGCGCACCGTGGTGTCTGGAACAAGCTGGCGGTCGGTTCATTCGAAGCGCGCGGCAAGCGTCTGGGTATCATCGGTTACGGTCACATTGGCACGCAGCTGGGGATTCTGGCGGAAAGCCTGGGGATGCGCGTCTTCTATTATGACATCGAAAGCAAACTGCCTTTGGGCAACGCGCAGCCGATTGCCACACTGGAAGAATTGCTCAATACCAGCGACGTCGTCACGCTGCATGTGCCGGAAACAGCCGGAACCAAAGACATGATTTCTGAAGTGCAGCTGGCGCAGATGAAGCCTGGCGCACTGCTGATCAATGCCTCACGCGGTACGGTCATCGACATTCCTGCGCTGTGCAATGCGCTGCGCAACAAACATCTTTCCGGTGCGGCTATCGACGTCTTCCCGGAAGAACCGGCGACTAACAGTGACCCGTTCAATTCTCCGCTGTGTGAATTCGACAACGTATTGCTGACGCCACATATCGGCGGTTCAACGATGGAAGCGCAGGAAGGTATCGGCCTCGAAGTGGCAGGCAAACTGGCGAAATACTCTGACAACGGTTCTACACTGTCAGCGGTTAACTTCCCGGAAGCGTCTCTGCCAGCGCATACCGAGAAAGCCAGCCGTTTGCTGCATATCCACGAAAACCGTCCGGGTGTGCTGACCAGCATCAACCAGATTTTTGCGGAACAGGGTATCAACATTGCTGCGCAGTACCTGCAAACCAGCCCAGAAATCGGTTATGTGGTGATTGATGCGGAAACGGATATCAATACGCTGACTACCGCGCTGCAACTGATGAAGGCGATTCCGGGAACCATTCGTGCCCGTTTGCTTTACTGATAAGCCTTTCTGAAACAGACAAAATACCAACCGCCGAAAGGCGGTTTTTTGTTTTATGGCATCAGGGCGTTAAAAAATGTCTGCAGAGGGAATAAAGGGGGGATCAAAACGTCAGAAGTAAAAGGACAGGGTAATCAGACCGCAGAGGATCATTGATGAAAAAGTGATTTCGAACAGGTAGCGGCGCAGCATCATCTGTCAGTACCTCAGGGCAGAAAACGGAGAAAAAAACACCCGGCGAACCGGGTAATGCCGGTCACTTAAGGTGACCGGCATTGTTTTTTAAGGGATATTTCGACCTTTTTTCTCTCACTTCCCTGACATATTCACGCTCACGTCTCGAGGGCAGTTTTAGCATCGCTGCGTTGCTGTAA